>QMQS01000043.1 GCA_003650585.1 Candidatus Woesearchaeota archaeon | reverse complement strand
GTACAAAGTCTGACTCAAGCATATTCACCAAAGCATTCTCTCTTTCACCGTAGTATACCCTCAACTTGACTATCTTATTTTTGTCTATATCTTCCGGCAAAATCTCCTCATCAGTGCTTATCCTCAACCTCTTCTTTTCGCCAACTTTCAACCGCGCTGGTTGCTCCAAACCCAAGTTAACTATGTTATAACCAATCTTGAGCTCTCTTAGTTCGATATCAACAAAGCAATCAACATCTCCTATGTTTTCCACCTCGACCAAGAACCCACGCTTGCCCCAGTCATACCAAACCCCAGTTACATTCACCCTCGCTTTATCAAGCACACTTATTTTACTAACACCCATCTTCTTATCAATCACAAACTCGAGTGAGTTGGGTGCCTCTCCATAGATAACAAAAGCCCTTGCACTAAGGTTCTCTCCGGCAAACCTGTCCACCTCATAGGTAAGTGTTTTAATTCCACTAGGGTCCAAGAAAATAGGCTCTGTGTCACCCACAACCTGACGCTCACCCTGCTCAGATGTTAAGGTAATAGTGCCCTTTAGAAATGTTGCAATATCCTCAAGGTTTTGGTATGTAACCTCAATAAGCCCTGTGGCAGTGTTGTACGCAATCCCTGCAATGTCTATGTCGACTTTAACCTTTGGCACATTGAACATATCCAGAGCCTCAACCCTTGATATTGGCCCCCTTGGGTTCCTGGCACTCTGAGCAAACTTCACGAACACACTAATGCCTAGGGTTCTACGCACAAATGTTGCAGTTCCAACCAAATCATTCCCTATAAGCACACCAATCTCTATCTCAGAGTCTTTGATATAATCCCTCACAACATCAGGCACATTGTTCCTGCCTATGAATATGACTGGTTCCTCACCAGACATTATCTCGCGCTCTATAAACTCACCATTTGTGAGCACTGCTTGTTTGGCGTGCTTTATTGCCTGGTATCTTTTGACTATCTCCACATTGTCAGAGAACCTATCACCCTTGTTGATTATTACTGGGTTGAATCCCTGTAAAGAGTCAACAACCTCCCTATCCACAATCCCATAGATTATAAGCTCATCCACCCTGTCCCGAGTTGACAAGAACCGCACAACCTCATCAATATTGTTTCTATCAGCAAACAAAACATAAGCTCTTTTTACAACAGCATAGGGTGCAACAGATATGGCATTATAGCCATAATTATCATCCAATACAATAAAGTTCGTAACATTTAGCCTAGAAGCCAACTCAAGGTTGGCACTGTAAACGTTCAACTCCTCTGCTGGTATACCTACTGTAGAAAGCATAGAGGCGTAATTGATCACATAAGGCAGCCTCGAAGAAGAAACCACCAGAGCACTCACATTTGGACCCTTTGCCAACTGGTTGAGCAATAGTGTAGAGTGTCTCATGCTGACCAAGAAATATGGCTTTGAGCCAATGAGATTGGCATATAACTGAGTGGAGTAAACATCCCGCCAATCCTGAGAATTTGAGATGACATAGTTGGGTTGCGCACTCACCAATCCAGCGCTAAAGGATAGCAATATTACTAATACCAATACTCGCAATAGTGGTTTTCTCACTCTCACCCTCATACTTTGGAGGATTGGCTTAGTTAAAAAACTTTTCTGTTCAATAAATATATATATAACCTCAAATTAGAGCTTGCTAACTGAGATGAACACAGAAAATGTGATTGAGGTTAAGGGTTTGAGTGTGAGTTTTGGTAAACAGAGGGTTATACATGGGCTGTCTCTTGAGGTAAGGCATAAGGAGATATTTGGCATCACTGGGGTGAGTGGTGTTGGCAAAACAACTTTGCTAAATGCAATCGTGGGGCTTATTCAGCCAGACAGGGGTGAGATTAACTACAGCTCAATCATACTCGGTGAGAAACACCCCAGACCACTCAAACTGAGGAAGCATTTGAGGTTGATCAAGAATTATATTGGATACTCAACCCAAGACCCATCATTTTATGAAGAGCTTACCCCAATTGAAAACCTTGATTTTTTTGGGGCAATGTACAGTGTCCCTCGTAGAATTAGACAGAAAAACATCAGCATCCTTTTGGAGTTAATGGGGTTGAGAGAGGTAGGCAACAAAATAGCAAAGAGCCTCTCTGGGGGGATGCGAAAGAGGCTCGATATAGCATGTGCACTCATACACAACCCCAAGATTCTATTCTTAGACGAGCCCACATCTGACCTAGACCCAATACTCAGGGGGAGGGTGTGGAGCGTTGTGAAGCGAGTTAACCAGTTGGGCACCACTGTGGTGGTTTCCTCCCACTTCTTGAACGAGATAGAGCAACTCTGCTCAAGGATAGGGATACTCCACAATGGGAGGATTATAAGGGTTGTGTCAAACAAAAAACAAACCAAAAAGGGACATGTGTGGCTCGAGGTTGTAATAAAACCAAAGCAATATGAGCAACTGATAGGGGAACTGCTCAAGAATAAAAGCCTAAATCCAGAGAACATTAATTATGATAAGAAGTCAGAATTACTATTGGTGAGGGTGAGCCATGAAGGGAAGTTCAAAGAACTAATCCATAGCACTGCCAAAAAACTCGGGGTGAGTATAACCTCAATAAAGAGAACAGGCCCATTAAAAGAAATATTCATGCAGACAGTACAATGAAAATCATCAAATGCATCTCAAAAAACCTCAAGGTGCTTATTCGCTCTAGGGTTGCCTCTTTTGTGATCATACTTGCCCCTCTCCTCATCTTTTTGCTCCTTGAAATGGCGTTCAATGTGCCTGAGCAGTACACCCTACACATCAGTGTCTTCTCAACAGACTACAGCAACCTCTCAAACTCAGTTGTAAACGAGCTGAACCAAGGTTATTTCACAGTGGTGCAAGCAAATTCCAAGGAGGAGTGTATCGAGAATGTTAAGGGTGGCATATCCAATACCTGCCTTGTTTTCCCGCCCAATATGAGTGTTGGTAAGAGAGAGGATTTTATAGAAATCTATTTAGATTCCTCTAAAAACAATCTTGTTTGGGCAATTAAGGATATAATCAAAAACAAGGTTGAGAAGCTCTCACTGGAGTTAAGCAAGAACCTAACAACAGGGATTATCAACACAATAGATTTTGTTGAGGAAGTGAGCAACACCTCTCAATCTTCCTCGCTCTCTGCACTTGAGCAATTGCAAAGGGGCATTAACTCCACCACATCCGCTATCTCAAATCTCAACACAATGAGCTTTGGCTTCGATGAGGATTCTTTGGATGTGGAGGCTATCAAAAAGGATGTGAAGCATGCCACAACCACAACAGAGAACGTAATTGTAAAGGTGCGTTCATTGCTGAATTCTCTTGAGGATAAATTTGACGCCATCAAAGACGATATACTTGCTCAAGGGCTAAACTCCTCTGATGAAGACGAGCTTCTAGCCCTGATTAACTCTACCAAGAGTTCAATCTCTGAGCTCTCTTTTGCTATAAAGGACAATGCAAACTCAAGCAATATGAGTTTAGCACAGGTGAGTGAAGGGTTGCAGGTTATCACACAAGGCATAGCTGATATAAAAACAATGTTAGCAGAGGATTCAAACCTTAAGGGGGATGCTGTGGCAAACCTTGAAGCCACTTCACAGGCTATCTCAACATCCAAAGATGAACTCAGTGGTATAAAGGACAATTTGGAGGATATACTAAGCAGACTAGCCCAAATCACTGTGAGAGAGCCCAGCGAGATAGTTAAACCATTTGATGTGAAGATGGTTTCAATCACACCAGTAAAGACCCAAATGAGTCTTGTCTTTCCACAGTTCCTTGGGATTTTGATACTCTTTATTAGTTTGGTTATACCCTGTGTAATGAGCGTAAATGAGCGACGCTCTAGTGCTGGTGTGAGGCAACTTTTAACCCCTGTACTTAGGGTAGTTTATGTCATGGGTATGTACCTTACAAACCTGCTTTTAGTGCTCGCGCAAGTGATTGCAGTGGCACTAATAACCCAGTTCATACTCAAGATTGACATTCTCTATAAACTCCCAACATTGTTGATTGGTGTGTTGGCCTCAAGCTCAGCATTCATCATGATAGGCATATTCCTCGGGCATTTGTTCAATGAGGAACACAATGCCACAATATCAGCAGTATCCCTTGCCAGTTTGCTCCTCTTTTTATCTGGTGCAATTTTACCCCTTGAAGCGATGCCGCCCAGTTTCTACTACATTAACCAGTATAATCCCTTTGTCATCACAATATCAGTGCTTAGAAGGAGTATATTCTTCAATACCCCAATATCAGCCCAAGCAAGAGAGTTTATCATACTTGTGCTTTACTCTGTGGTTTTCTATTTACTCACATTCATTTACATAGAGATAATGAAGAAGAGACATATATTCTCTTCAATAAAAAGGCTTTTAGCACGCTAATAGAGTTCCACGTAGAAGTAATACTGGGTGGTGGTGCTTGCAGCACTACCATGCCCATTCTCACCCACCAACATCTGGAAGTCTGTCAGAGTGTTATCAAACCCTGTCTTTGAGGCATTTATAATAGAGGTGTAAACTATTATGTTCTTGTTCGGCTCAAGCAGCAGAACCTCATAGAAGTTGTTGCTAGTCCCGTCGTTCACATATGTTTGGGTTGACCAGCAAGTGTTCGGTGAGATGTATGTTGAGCCAACCCAAAACCCAGGATGATTCTTAGTTGTAAATGTCTCGTTCACACCATCAGCATCCCCAACACAATCCAGGATTTGCTCCAATTTGCTGAGGTTGAGTTCTGGTGCGCTGGCAGAGTAATTGAAGCATTTTATGCTTGACCAATCATCCACTGTTTCATTCGCTGCATATATCTCACCCTGTGGTGTGACTATATTCCAATCATACATAGACTTATTATTAGCATCATCCAATACAATCTTGCCTGTGATATTTCCAAAGTAACCCTGCCATGTCTTGGTTATCACAGTGGCATTGATTAATAACTCAGTGATGTTACCGGCTTGAGCAGCCACAGAACTCACTGAAGGTGGACTCCGCCTGCTGTCCCACTCTTGGATATCCAAGGGTGGAACTGGTACAGCGACAATAATGTGTGCAGTAACAGCTGACAAAAGCAGAAGAATTACAAGTACCTCTGCTAAAACACCCTGCTTCCTGTCGCTCACTTCTGCTACCTCATCCCGGGGTAATCTTTAATGTGCTTATTTCCTAAATTTAGTTAATAATTTAATTAAATAATAGGACATATTAATAATTTTTGCTAATTTAGCCCAAGCTTAAGTTGCCACTGCAGAGAATACTAGCGTTCCATTACACTGTCCCCTTGTACCCAATGGTGCCTTTATCTTCCAATAGGTCGAGTTTGTTGAGTTAATCATGGCGTTGTCATTGTCATCAACACGCTGATACACTGTGAGCCCTGCAATGTTGGTGAAAGAACTTGTCAGCTGGGTCATGCTATCCCAAGCAATTCCGGGGTCCAATGCATAACGCTCATAACCAATTGAGATGTTGCCTACTGTGCAGTTCATCGCCCAGCCGTCCCCATCTGTAACCCCATAGCCCTTTACTGCTATGGTTAAGTTCATGTTACCAAAATTGGTCACATTAACAACTTGGTCGGTTGAAGACTGACCTGGGTCCAACTCACCAAAATCAATCTCAGTTGTGCTTAAGTTGATTGCATAGAGTGGGTCAATTATGTTTTGAGCAACTGAGTAGTTACTAAGCCCACCAGTATCTAAAGCAGTCATATTGCATTCCCAAGTGCCATTGTTGGCAAAATACCAAACCTGGAAGTTGCAAGAGTAGTAAGCTGCAATATTGGATATTTGGTAAACCTGGGTACATGAGGTATTCTTGTAAAGGGTGTTGTAGTCAGCCGCCCCTGTATAGCCACTCAAATAAAAGGTGGCATTCACACTGCTAATATCATTAACCCCGTTCGTATCATTTATTGTGGCATTGCACCTCACATTAATCGTTGTCCCCTCCTCAAGCACAATATTGTTTCCAGCAGGTGTGCCCTGCTTGTAAACCACAGGGTTGATTACCCATGGGGCAACATTAGACACATTAAGCTTAGTCAGTACAGAGGTGTTGTCATTGTAGGTGCTGCTAAAAGCGTCTCTTGACTGAGTATTGAGCAGCAATACTACTATACCTAATGCTAGTAAAATGCACACTCCTGTTACTTTAATCCGTAGTTTCATTTTTGGAGGGTTAGGATTTTACCCAAGCTCTACATAAAAGTAATATGCCTGGTTGGTGCTTGAATCACCGTTCTCTGCAAGTATAAGCTCGAAATCATACCGCTTACCATCGAAACCTTGGGTTTTGTTCTCTAGGATGCCAGTGTAGATAATGTATGAACCGTCTGACAGCAATACCTCTGAGAAATCAGTTGTTTGCGCTGCGTCATTCACATACATATACTGTGAGTAATTGCATGCGTTCTGTGCTATGCTCGTCGTACCCACCACAAATGCCGGATGATTGCCATTGTTGAAGGTGTTGCTTATGCTATCATCTTCTGAGGATGAAATACCCATTGCTGTCTCTTCTGTAGATACATGGGTTGCATTGGCACAATCAACATTCGACCATGTTATTGACCCAGAGTTCCTGGTTGCATACACCTCTCCTGTAATCGTTGTGAGATCCCATTGGTAAAGGGTGTAGTTCGCAGCATCATCAAGCACCAGCACACCCGTAATATTACCCACATAACCCTTCCAATCCTGGTTGGGTTGGGTAACATTAAACTTCACTGTTGTTATCTTACCCTTTGAGTGATTCAGCTTAGTACCAGAGGTACTGGTGCCTGGGTCCTCTGTGGTTGCTGAGTCTATTGTTGGTCCGTATGGGGTCGAGGCTGCAAACTGGAACACTGCTACTGCTGTTAGCAACACTAACAGTGCCACCACTACAAGTCCCTTTCTACCCTCCTTCTGTATTGTTTTTACCATTTTTCACTCTCTATTTTGGTTTTAATGTAAAAACAAAAAACAAGATTAGGTTAGTTCAATGTAAAAGTAATATGGCGTGGTGGAGCTGGCTGCACTACCATGCCCATTCTCACCCACCAACATCTGGAAATCAGTGGGCGTGTTGTCAAAGCCAGTGTTGTCATTATAGATTACAGCAGCATACACCACAATATCATTGTTTGGCTCGTAAAGCAGCACTTCATCAAAACTCGTTGAGGCACCATCATTAACATAGGTCTTAGTGGCAGGGCACTCGTTAGTGAAGGTCTGTGAGCCAACATATATGGTGGCGTGAGTGGTTGTGCTAAAGGTCTCATTAACACCATCAGCGTCACCTGCACAATCCAGTATCTGCTCGTACTTGGAGAGATTGATGTCCACAGTACCGTTTGCAGTGAAATTGAAGCACTGGATGCTGCTCCAATCACTTATTGTTTCATTCGCTGCAAATATGTTACCCGTTGGGTTTGTAACATCCCAATCGTACATGGACATATTATTAGCATCATCCAACACTATTTTGCCCGTGATGTTCCCAAAGTAACCTTGCCAGGTTTTGGTTATTGATGTGAAATTCGCACTTAGCTCGGTTGTGTTCCCAGCATAGGCATTGTTGCTTTGGGCAGAGCCAAGACTCCTTCTGTAATCCCCCTGCTCAGTCAAATCATGGAAAGGCACTGGGTCTGCTATCACAAATATACTTGACACAAACGCCAGAACCAAAATTGTTGCTAACACAATGCTTCTGTTCATTTGCTCTCACCTCTAATTCTTGTTTTAAGGGTTAGCATCTTAACCTGCCGAAAGGTTAGTTCCTCTATCTGTTTGGTAGGGAAAAACACCCCTTTGAACCCATAACTCATTCGCCTACCACCTCCTCTTTCAGCATATGTTTTGGATCATAAACAAGGTACATGCCCTGCTTTAACCTCTCAAGCCTGAGCTCTGGCTCTAATCTCACATTGATGGTGTGCTTTGTGCCATCGTAAACAAATGTGTAGGAGTTCTGGAGTTTCAACTTCAAGCTGGAGCCAATAATATGAAAGGTTGAAGTATTGGAATCATAGAACATGGCTTGGATGTTTGCCAATTGAGGCTCCACCATCCAGAATAGTTTCATAAGTGGATAGTGTAGTTGGCTATCCTTTATGCAGAGTATCCTTGCAACAGCAGAGTGCATTGGTGTGGCTTTTATTAGATTCTTTTTGGCAAAGTTTTTCAAAGCAGATATTACATACACATAATCATTTGACAACGCATACAAGGTCCTTGGCTTGCCCTTTTCTCTGTTGGGGATTTTTCTGGCAGAAACAATCCCTAGTAACTCCAACAATCTCAACTGCTGAGAGACATTGGCAACAGAGGTATTAAGAATCTCACTTATTTGGAGCGGTGAGAGTTCTTGTTCAGCGAGGAGCTGTATTATGCTCCATTTTGAACTGCTGAACATTCCTTCCAATTCCATTACTCTATCACTTCCATTTCATTTCTCGAGGGAAGAGTGAAAGCACTACTAATGTAACTTTTCCCTCATCAATATATTAAATCTCTATTTTGGTTATCAGTATACCTTTTCGTAAATTACTATATAACTCATATATAAATGTTTCGTTTTTTAAGTTAATAATAT
>QMQS01000042.1 GCA_003650585.1 Candidatus Woesearchaeota archaeon | reverse complement strand
TTTTTATGATGTGACAGCGAGGCAGGCATGTAGCTTAAAGCCCAAGTACAGCATAGTTGGTTACAACAGCACCCACAATGTTGAGTGTTGCACTGGCACTCCCGTCCCAAAGATTACCCAGGCCCTCCCTGAGGTTGAGGTAAAGAACGCCACCATAGTTCAGCGTTTGACCAAGCTGGTGTTGTACCGTGGCAAGCCCGTTCAGATGATTGTGCTCACTTTCTCTTAACCATCTTATAGAAAGCAAACTCTTTCTCGTAGAAATGATAACTTGCCACCTTTACCCAGTTGAATTTGTTTAGCAAGGGTATACATTGCTCCCTTGTGTGTGGCTGAGAGTTGGCGCACCAGTAACCCCAATACATGTATATGCAGTCATAATTAGAGAGAACCTCATCCTCCACCCCACCCCAGAGGAACCTGTGGGTTTGAATGCTTGGTCTGTCGAAGTTGAGGAACATGCTGGAGATTTGAGATATGAAAATGCAATCTCTTTGTGTTTGCGGGATGAACCCCTTTGCAAATTCATGCACACTCATTGCATCACTTGCCTTGGGTCCAAATTGAGAGATTAATGGGTAATATCTTATGAGTATAAAGGTGGCTAAACCAACCATGAGTAATATAAACACAACCAGTTTGGTTACAGCAATCACCCTCTGTTTTACTAGCTTTTTGTTACCCAACTTTGTCAATCTAATGATTGCAGCTAGTGGCTTGGTTGCTTTAGCAATTATAGCCTTGTTTGCTTCGCTCTCCCAAAACAGAATCCATGCATAATAAATACCTGTCCCGCTAAGTATGAGCACAGGTGCAATCATTGTCAGCATAAACCTAACATCCATACCATAATTGAAACTACCGGCATAGAAGAACCCATAAAGCAAAAAGAACATAGCAAACCAGGTTAGGAGAGCTAAAAGCACTATTGGTTTCTTGGCGAGCAGATAGTATGCTCCAAAGAAGGCAAAAATCGTAACCAGCACAGGGAACCTTGTGGAGTCAAAAAAGAATTTTATGTTATCCAAGGAGTTCTTTGGGAAATATTCCAAAGAAAATTTCCTGCCTTGGGGCGCACCCCACGGGTCTTCTTTATTCATATAAATATGGATAATTGTTGGAGTAATCAACAGGAGCATAAGTATTGTGGCACACACAACCACTCTATTTTTTAGATAGACCCAGGGTCTCTTTTCAATAGCAGCAAAGAGGAGTGCGATTATTGGCACTACTAGAAAGCCCTCTGTTCTTATTTGTAGTGTGTATGCTAAGGTGAGAAAACCCAGAATTACTAATGGCTTACTCTTGTATTTTGGGATAAGGAGGAAGAGTAGGGCTGAGAGGAGCATGAATGTCACAAAAAATGTATCTTGGGCTGTGCTTACACTCCACCTAATGTGGGTGGGATTGGTTGCCAAGAGTAGCGAACCTAGCACAGCAATTTCCCCACGCCCAGTGAGTGTATAGCTCAGTAAAAAGATTAGTACGATTGCCAAAGAGCTTATGATGATGTGGGTTACAAATACACTGTCCTCTGTATTAAAACCTGCCCCACCAAACAACCTAAACAAGATGCCATAGAAAGTGGGCATACCCATTGGTTGCTTGTTATCAATGCACTCAATACACTTCTGGGGAGTTCCGTAATCGCACAGGCAAGCCCTGCCCTCATTTGCAATGTTATGGGCAATGTTGATGTAGATGTCTTCATCATAGTAAATCTTATGCAGTCTTGGTGGTACGAACAACCTCACCGAGAGCCCAAGGATGAATATCGCCAGAACTATAACCCAAAACTTGGTGGGTATGCTACCCAAAAAACCAGCCAATGGCTTGATTGCTAACAGCACAAAAATTATAATTAGGAAGAGGTTTATTGTGATAAACAATGGTTGGGTTCTGAAGAGGGTTTCAGTGCTCACCTTCAGAACTAAGGTCACACAGAGAAAGATTATAAAAGCCAATAGGAGCCACACATAGCCCATGTTTTGCTTTAGCTTCATGTTACTTCGCAACATAACTTTGGTTCTTTTCTTCATATTCTTGCCTCAACCCAATAGTCACCGATTGCTAGGTATTTTGCTTTGCCTTCCTTCATAGATTTTATAGCATCTAGTGGGGTGTTGACTATGGGGTAGCCATGTATATTAAAGGAGGTGTTTAACACAATACCATACCCCGTTTTTTGCTTTACATACTCAAGCAGTTTCCTGTACCTTGGGTTCTCATCAAGCAGCATCTGGGGTCTAGCTGAGTTGTCAACATTCAGCACTGCCACAATTTTCTTTGCTATTCCTTCCCTTGCCATATACCCCATTGTCATAAAGCGGTCGTACTGGTCAACATCCTCAAATAGTCGCTTTGAGTCCTCAGCAAGCACACTAGGGCAAAATGGTTGGAACCAGTCCCTCTTCTTCAACTGAACATTCAGCCTGTCCTTGACATCCCTTGAGTAAGCACTTGCTAGGATGCTACGGTTACCCAGCGCTCTGGGACCGTACTCCATCCTACCCTGGAACCACATCACAATCTCGTTGTTGCAGATTGCATCTGCTGCCACTCTTGCAATGTCTCTCACCTTCTTGTACCTTAACCATTTATGCCTCTTCAATGCCTTAACTATATCTTGCTCAGAATACTCTGGACCAAGGAATACATGCTTGAATTCATAGTTGCTTATGTTGTTCAGCTTGCTGTTAATATACAGTGCAGCCCCCAAAGCCAAACCCCCATCGCCCATATGCGGGAACACAAACCACCTTTTAAGCCCAGATTCTTTTCTTATTCTCATGTTGTTCTTTATGTTTGAGGCAATCCCACCAGCCCAAGCCACGTTTCTAAGCCCTGTTTTCTTGATTGCGTTTTTGAACAACTTTAGGGCATTAATCTCAAGGGTTCTTTGCACCATATAGGCAAAGTCTTCATTGGGTGTGCGCCAAGCTACCTCCTGTAGTAATCTATACCTTCTCCAAGTAGAGTACTTTGTTTTTATGCTCAATCCGTCAACCTTGAAGATACTCAGCAATGGGTTCTTCGAGTCAGGCACCCTGTATGAGTAATCTGAGAGGGCCATTACCTTACCCTCATCCTCAAGCTCTCGCATCCCAAGCAGATTGGTTGCTTGTTCAAAGAAGATACCCAGAGAGGCTCTTGCTGGTATCTCAGATAGCCTCTTAAGTTTACCATGGCTATACACATTCACACTCCCAGACAAACCATCCCCAACACCATCAAGTGTAATAACAAGTGCTTTGTCAAAACCAGAGGTGTATGCAGCTGCAGCAGCATGTGCAGTGTGATGGTCAACAAGATATAGCTTGAAATCTCTAAATCCAAACTTTTTTAGTTCGCGTTTGTAATACAATTTCGTTAGTGTTTGAGTTAGGGGTGTTGAGGGCAACTCTGTCACTTTGTATTTAAACTCACGCTTTAAGGTTACCAACCGTGGCTTGACCTTTCGCCTTCTAAATAGATAGTATTTCTTCTTTATTGAAGGGAGATACCTTGTGAGTGTCTTTGCAACATCACTCGTGTTGATTGCAATGTGGTGTATTTCTGCTGGCTTGAGGTTGAGATAATCCAAGCAGCACTTTATAGAATTTACTGGGAAACCCACCTCTAACTTGCGCTTGGTGAACCTCTCCTCATTAACAGCAACCAATACCTTGCTGCCTTTAACTATCGCTGCCCCACAATCATGCCCGTCCCATAACCCAAGCACATACATTCTACCACCCGATAGACTCTGAAATGAAACGATATTTAAACTTTTGGTAAACTTTTTAAAACTTAAACTTACTTTTTTTGATATGCCTAAAAAGAAGAGTGGTAGTGTGACCCTACTCCTTATACTCCTGATTGCTTTCATACTGAGATTTGTGTTCTTTGTTGGTGTTGGCTTTAATGATGATTCCTATTATCTGCATTATGCTGCTAGGGTATTAGAGAGTAAGCGGTTTGTACCCCCGAATGATATGGTAACTTGGGGAACACGAATCCTGGTTTACTATCCCATTGTAATCCTTTGGACGATTCTCGGTTTGAATGAGTTCACGACTTCCATCTACGGTGTTGTTTGCTCCTGTTTGGGCATCCTTGTGATTTACTCTTTAGGCCGGTTGCTTTTTTCTAAAAAGGCAGGCCTATTCGCAGCTTTTTTACTTGCATTCTTGCCAGCAGATATAATCTATTCCACACAAATAGGTCCTGATATTGTAGTTTCTACTTTTGTGGGTCTAGTACTCCTTTTCTTTCTGAGGGGGGAGCTTTATAACAAGCCAAAAGATTATTTTCTCAGCGGATTGTGGCTTGGTATGAGTTATCTTGCGAAAAGTGCTATTATTCTCATTTTGCCCATTATTTTGTTAGCATTTATATCTGCTAACTACAAATGTTTATCTTATAGAGAGCGCCTAAAAAAATGGAGGGGGTATTTCTTTATGATCTTGGGTTTTGTGTTCGTTTTTTTCCTTTTAACTTGGCATTTCTATTGCTTAACAGAAGAAATCTTTTATGTCGAGAGAATAAGGGGCTTTTCTCTAACTCACGATCAAAACTCAAATACTGACTTGCTTTGGTACCCGCGGGTTATGTTCAATTTGGAGCCGCATTATTTCGAATGGATACATCATGTACCACTCTTTGGTTTTTACTACTATTTTATCAGTTTGGCAACACTTCTCTTAATCTTCAAAAAAGACAAATGGGGGATATTTTTTGTTTTGTGGTGGCTTTGGCTCTTTTTCTTTTTTGAGTATGGTTTACAATGGGTCTGTACGAACATTTTTGATTATTGTCTTTATGCTCGGCATCCCAGGTTCCTTATTATGCTAAATATACCAGCTTTATTAGTACTTGGCAGAGCTCTTGAAATTATATGGAAAAAATCTCACATACTCCCCGTACTTGTATTGGGGTTTTTAATCATTTCTTCACTTATCTATGCATACCAGAGCCATGTTTTCTTAAGAAACGGAATGTTATACTTGAAACTGCCAGCAGAAAGGATAATGAGTATGGGCGTTAAAGGAGTTGAAAAAATATATGTGAGAACTGAATGGATTGTAACAAAGCTGGAGTTTTACTTCAAATACAATAAGAGTTACTTGAGTAAATTAGAGGTTTTTCGGTGTGGGAGGATTAATTGTGGAGATGAATACTTCACAAGTGGCCTGTTTATTAATAACTCTTATGTGCTTATTGATGCAGACCCTTACTCTCAAATAAACGAGTTTGAAAAACCGAGATTTGTTCACGACATTCCTAAAAGTTGGAGATTAATAGAGAGTTATAAGCTAAAGAACTACGGTATTTTTAGCAAACTTAATCCCAGACTCTATCTTGTTAAATAAAAATACTCTTCACTAAATTACCAAACATTGTTTGGTAGGCCTCACAGGCTGTCCAACAATGGGGGCAGTTTCCTGCTTCGATATTCTCGTGCACACTTTTTGCTAGTTTCGAATTCCAGATTATTTGCAAATTGTGGTTTACATCCCTAAGATTGCCCAACCGAACAGGAAAATGTGTGCAAGGATATACATCACCATTCGGTTCAACAAAACATGAGCTCGTTAATGCCTTGCAGGGTAATGGTGTTCTTTTTGTGCTTAGATATCTGGGCATGAGCTTAATAAATCTTCTATCTATTATATTGACTAATCCAAAAGATTTTTTATGGGAGAGTATATATTTAATGTCTTTTAGCATAGCCGCTTTAGATGCTTCGGCTTTTTTTATAGTATTGGAATAGTAAATATCAGATTTATGGAACAGATTGAAGTGAAGTTCGTTTATGGTTATACCCTCTATTTCCCTTTTTAATTCTTGTAATGTGTGCCCTATCTCACCCACATTATACTTAGAAATTGTGTAACCAAGATATGTTTGGAATCTTGAGGAATTTAGCATCCTTAATTGTTTGTATAGAGCTATAGCACTCTTCCAATTTCCTGGAGTTCCTCGTAGTTTGTCGTGTAATTGCCGGGGTCCATCAAGACTGATCCCAATGATTAACTTTGGGAACCTTAAGCTTATAAGGCGTTTAACTGTTTTTAGTGTGTGCGTTGGGAGCAGCCCGTTGGTTATCAGATTCACCAAGAAAGTGCTTGTCTCTTTCCTTATCGTTTTACATATATCAAACAAGTCCTCTCTGAGAAATGGTTCCCCTCCAGTAATGTTAACCCAAGAAGGATTCGTGTGCTTAAATAGCTCTTTTATCTCTCTTAGAGTAAGCTCATTGCTTGGTCTTTTCTTCCAAATATTGCAGGTCTTACACCTAGAGTTGCACCTGTAAGTAATGGCAAAAGTAATCTTATAGGGTTGGCTTAGCCTCTTGAAATTGGACGCTAAAATTCTTGTTCCGAGCAACAAGGTTTCCTTTAACATTTATCTTGTAATTAGTTCATGTAAGATTTTCTTTAGTATTAACCACCCGTCCCTGAATGTTCTCAACTTACCCTCACCAGAATGCCTCGCCTTCTCAAAACTTGGCACCTCTACCACTCTCATACCCAATTTGGCTGCCTTTATAGACATCTCTGTTTCTATTGAGAAATCTTTGCTCTTGAGGTTGAGCTTTTCAAACGCCTTCTTTTTAAAAGAGCGGTAGCCATAGCACAGGTCAGAGTATTTCATTCTCCATATCTTGTTTACCACAAACACGAAGAACTTGTTTCCAAGCCTTCTCAAAAGAGGCATATCGTCTGAGCCACCACCCTGGATGAATCTTGAGCCAAAGCAGAAATCATAACCCGCATTGAGCCCCTCTATTAGCATTCCAAACTCTATTGTGCGATTGGAACAATCTGCATCCATCATTATTATGTAATCCCCTGTGGCTTTTTTTACACCCAACCTCACTGCAGAGCCCTTGCCATGTCTATCAAAATAAACCTTGCATCCAAACCTCTTTGCAATCTCAACTGTCCTGTCCTTTGAGTAGCCGTCCACCACTATTATCTCATCTATATACTTTGGAATCGCCCTCAGCACCCTAGCAAGGTTTCCCTCCTCGTTCTTTGTTGGTATTACAAGCGAGATTTTTTTTCCATGGAGCATTTAGACAAAAACACCATATGCCCTCAATAAATAGTTTTTGGTTTTTTCAAAAGAAATAAATAGAATGGAGATAAGCATGTTTCAGTATGCACAAAATTGAGCAGGTTATAACAAGGCTTGAAGACATAAAGTTGCCATTTGTTTATTTTGTGCTCACAGCCCTATTTGCAGTCACACTTAGAAACTTCCTTGAGATTTTCTCTGATTGGACACCCCCTAGCATTTCAACTGTGCTTGAATACAATCTGTTTTATATTGCATTGGTATTGGTGCTTATAACCCTGTTTCGGATTGTCACTAAAGAGAATGTAATCAAGATTGCAAAGGTAATCCTTTCAGCATCCATTATAGTTGTGATTGCTCCTGTGATTGATTTGATTGTGAGCAGGGGTAAAGGTATAGACATCTCTTACCTTATGCCTGAAGTACACGGTAACATCTTATCCAGATTCCTGACATTTTTTGGTGATTTTCCGGGTCAAGGGATAAGCGTAGGCATGCGGATTGAAATCTCGCTAGTGCTTCTTGGGTGCCTTGTTTATTTTGTTGTCAAGGGCGTCAGCATTTTGAGGGCCTTGGTGTCTACATTCGCTGCTTACACTCTAATCTTTACCTTTATTGCAATGCCTTACCCTGTGCTGAGCTTTCTTTCTCTTCTTGGTGTAGAACCACCAGTGACAACAAGCATTTACATCAATTTCTATTTGCTAATTATTTTTGTGACTTGGTTGGCTCTCTTTTCTGTCCATAAGAGGGAGCATTTCTTGGCACTCTTGAAAGACATAAGACCAAAAAGAGTGCTCCATTATATCGCTCTCTTTTTTGTTTCTATCTTTGTGACTCTCTCTTTGAAAAACAAGACCATAACCTTAACTGAATGGAATTTTTATGACCTCTTCTTTGTACCAATTGCAATCGGGTTGGCATGGTTGTTTGCTGTCATTACCAACAATATTATTGATATAAAATCTGATAAGGGCAATAGCAGGAGCAATGCTTTACTCGCAGGGACACTAACAAGGAGAGATTACATAAATTATGCTTGGTGGTGTTTTTTTGGTTCACTTGTTTACGCCTTGGCAGCAGGCATAGAGTATTTCTTTCTTGTTTTGCTCTTTATAACTAGTTATTTTGTTTATTCTCTACCCCCTCTCAAATTAAAGAGAATACCTTTCTTCTCCAAACTTCCAATTGCCATTGCAAACCTAGCCATTGTAATGATGGGGTGGCACTTTGCACAAGAGCCTTTGGTTGAGTTTCCAAAACCACTAGCATTATTGTTTATTCTACTAGGGACCGCATTGCTCAACTTCATTGATATAAAGGATTACGCTGGGGATAAAAAAGCGGGCATAAAAACCTTACCCGTAGTGCTTGGTTTAAGGGCATCAAAATTACTCATCTCTTTGTTCATGATTGCACCTTATTGGGTTTTGTACTGTCTTACTAAGCAATATATCTGGATGGCATTGCTGTTCTCTGTAGCCATGCTTGTTGTTGTGAACAAGAGGCATTACAATGAGAATTTGGTGTTTTTAG
>QMQS01000041.1 GCA_003650585.1 Candidatus Woesearchaeota archaeon | reverse complement strand
TTTCGCTACGCTCAAGCCCCCTTATAGTAAAGCAAGAAAAAACGGAAATCCGTTTGAGCAGTTGGGGGTTTCGCTTCGCTCAAGCCCCCTTATAGTAAAGCAAGAAAAGACGGAAATCCGTTTGAGCAGTTGGGGGTTTCCCCGCGGTCGAGCCCCCTAAAGCAAAGCTAAACAATAGCCCCGTGGTGTAGCGGCCAAGCATTGGAGGCTCTGGACCTCCAGACCGCGGTTCGAATCCGCGCGGGGCTATTTTTTTCTAAATTGTTGGGTCTATGCTTGCTAGTTTTCCTCAAGGTTTTTCTTAAAAGGCTTGTCTAGAAACTGTGTCTGTGTAGCTTTTGCTTGAGAATATCAAACTGCAACATGAAGAACATCAGCCCAGAGGCCATAAGGGCGAGCACGAAATCACCAAGCCCCACAATCATGCCGATAATTGCAAGAGCCCAAATAGATGTTGCAGTGGTAAGCCCGTGTACACTATCCCCCTTGGAGATGATGGCACCTGCACCAAGGAAGCCAATCCCAGTCACAATCCCTGCAATGATTCTGCCAGTGTCATTAGGGTAGTATTTCACAGCAGCCATGGTTGCTAAGGTGGCACCCATGCACACCAGGGACATTGTGCGCATCCCCACTGGCTTATCCCTGTGCTTGCGCTCCCACCCAATCACACACCCAATTGCCATAGAAACCAAAATCTTGATAAGCTCTTCCCAAACCATGCCACTATTGCTAATGTTTTAGTATAAAAATCTTTTCACCAACCTCTATTGTCTCACCAAAACACCCTTTCTGCACTCCCGTAGTTTCAAGCCATTACCCAACTCAACCCTTGTAAGCAATCTGTAGGGTTTGCACTTAGCCCTAACGAGCACAACCACAAACCCGTAGCTTTCCAATAACCTAAAGCATCTTAGTTGGTGCTGTCTAACTGGTTCGTGCTCGAGTTTCACCTCGGCAAAGAAGCACTGGGTTTGGGCTTTGTAAACAAAGAAATATGGTATGTCCTGCAAAAAGAGTCAAAAATACCCCTTATTTGCTATTGAGGATTTTCTTCTTGATTAAGTTCACATCCTCTTTCATACCCAACACATGTGTTCTAACCTCACCAATCTCCCTATCCATCTCATATACCTTCTTCTTGAGCGGATTCAGATAGTACCTCCAACTTCCAAAGCCAACAGCCATTAATGAAACCAACCACTCTAACTCCACTGGAAATCGAAAACCAGCAATAGTAATGGGGTCATTTGTAACAATCGCAATGATAAGAAGTGACCCCATTAAAATAAAAAATAGCTCACCCTTCTCATCAATAAATGAAGCTACCTTTGAGATTTTGAACAACTTTGAAGCATAATAAATCACAACAAAAAGCCCAAGTAATGCCCAAAAGATGTTTAAGTATATCATTTTTCACAATTATAGGAAATTTGTTTAAAAATGTTTCTTTAAAAAACCTGGTAAATTTGTAGTTGCTAATGGTTTTGGTTTTTAAAAGGGTTTACCCAAATCTTTATAAATTGTATATAATTACTACTTTAGAGTGGTTTAAATGGTCAAACACAATACTCGTTTTATTTTGGCTCTAGTTTTGTGCTCACTTCTAATGCTCTCTGTTGTGAGTGCTGTCAAGATTAGTAATATAAGGGTATTCACTAAGCACCCACAACCCGATGCTATATCAACACAGGGGCTTGAACACAAAAGGATAATCCTAAGCAACCCAAAGCCACAATTGCTAAACTCGCTTGAGAGCAAGGGGTGTAGAATAAAGCACAAACTCAAGGGAGCAACCTCATTTGACTGTCCAAAGAATGTGAGGGTTAATGCAAGAGAAGCAAGGGTTTTTCATATTATTGATTTGAAAACTGATGGGTTTATTAAAGCAGACAAGCTCTGGAGCATGGGCATCACAGGCAGAGGCATAAATATAGTTGTGCTTGACACAGGTGTGGACGCCTCACACGAGGAACTCCGGAATAGCATTGCTGGTCAGTGGGATTTTGTAAACAATGATCCAATTGCAGAGGATGGGCATGGGCATGGCACTATGATAACCGGCATTATTACTGGTGCTGGTTTGAATAGGGTGAAAAACAACTATGCCAAGGGTGTGGCACCCAACTCAAGGGTGTACATGCTCAAGGTTTGCAACAGCCAAGGGGCTTGCTATGAAGATGACATCCTCGCTGCTCTTGAGTATGCAAAAAACCTAAATGCAAAGATTGTTAGTATCAGCCTGGGTGGTGGGAGTTTTGCTGGTCACTGTGATTTTGATCCAGTTGCATCAAAGGTGAATTGGTTGGCTGACCAAGGCATTCTTGTGGTGGTTGCTGCAGGCAACCGTGGCTCTGGGGTGAGTTCGCCAGCCTGCGCCTCAAAGGCATTGGCTGTTGGTGCAGTAGATAACAATGGCTATGTGCCCTGGTGGTCAAACCATGGTTATGCTTTAGACATACTAGCTCCTGGTGTGGGGGTACTCTCAACAATGTCTTGCTTGGCGGCAGGGGATTGCAACTATGCTTGGTATGCTCATATAGACGGCACATCTGCCTCAGCGCCCCACGTGGCGGGGGTGGCTGCCCTGCTGCTCCAAGCCAAACCCACAGCATCTGCTAAGGCAATCAGAGATGCTATACTAAACACAGCAAAGAACCCTGCAGGGTGCTATCGCTGCTCATACATACGCTATGGAAAGTGCTACGGTAAGTACAGGAGTTACTGCAGAAAGACAGAAAAGGGAGCAGGCATAATAGATGCCTACAGCGCGTATCTAAAATTAACAGGCGGGAAAAGCTCAGCTGATTCAGACAGGGACGGTATACCAGACTCACAAGATGCTTGCCCGCAAGAGTATGGCAAGGATTGTAATGGCTGCCCGAACCCCTGCAGTGGATGTGCAGTGATGGCATGCGTTCCTGGAAAGAAACCGAGTTGTGTTGCAGGTGCATGTCCTCCAACTGAGTGCCCTAGTGATGGGTGTGGCAAAGACAGGTGCCAAGCCAATCAATGGGCAGATTACCCTAGCTTTGTGCCAAACACATGCAGGGTTTACGGCAACACAGGCTACTGCACCCACAACAGTTGCTATGGCAAGGCAACTTGCAGCTACAGCTCAAAGTGTCAGGCAGGGGATTACTCTGGAGACGAGCCAGGGGCGAAATGCTGGAGTGGCTCAAACGAATACATCAAGAGGAGTAGCTCTCACCTAAGAAAATTCTGTAAGTGCGCTGCTGGTGTGTATAGTTACAAAAGCTACAAAGCAAAGAGGAGCATCACCACGGTTTACAAATATCTGGATTACAGGAACAATAACAACTGGAGAACCAAGCCAACCAGGACATACTATGCTGTATATGCAGTGAAGTGCGCTGATGGCAAATGGTACCAAACTGATACGGACTACTACAATTAGCGACCACGCTTCTTGAGCAGTTTTCTCAGTGCAACAACCCTATACATTATACCCCTAGTTATACCTATGGTAAGTATCTCCATAAAGAGTTTGTTGTAGGGTATATGCTCTACTCTACGCCTCTCCTTAATTCTCGGTATAAACACACTAGTGGCAAGGAACCTTACACCACAGCTAACTGCAAACACTAAGTGATAGCCCATACGTGGTACCAACAAGCTTCCAACAAGCGAGCCGAGCAAAATACCCACACCATTTAGGAAGTTGTGATACATAACACAAGTGGCACGCTTCTCCGAGGATGTGGAATCAAAGATGTAATTAAAAGTGGCTAGTTCAAACCCACCCCACACAAACCCTCCATAAACCTCAACCATCATTAGGTAGAATAAATTTGGGCTGAAAGTATAGAGTAATGGAACAAGTGGCATTAGAAACCCAGAGAGAGCAAGCACCCGCCTGGTGCCATATTTGTCAGAGGCATGACCCCATATGGGCATTGAGAGGTATTTTGCCATAACCGAAACACCAGTAAGAATGGTAAACTCCACATACCCAAATCCAATCTGTTTCAAAAGGTATGGAGAGAAAAAAGGGGCTGCAATATACACCGCAAAGTTCATAGCCATAATGTACATAACAAAGTTACCAAAGTTGGTGTGCTTGGCCCTTCTCAGAAACTGGGTGAGGGTAAAGCATGGTTTGGGCTTTGGCTTAAACTCTGGCTCATACATCCTGCGAATGTAAAGTAGTGAGAGCCATCTGAAAAATGTAGCCAGAGTGAATATCACAACAAAAGCCAGGGCTTTTCTCTCATAGGTTCTACCAAACAAACCGAGTATGGTACCACCAAGCATCAACCCAAAAAATGAGGCAATTCCAGCCAACTTGGTGCGTTTACCAAAGTAAGCCCCACGAGTCGCCTCAGGAACCAAGTCACCCATAAGTGAGTTCCAGGCTGGCACTGTTACACGCTCAAACACGAGATATAACACCACAAAGAGTATCATGAGCAGCACAGATAGTTTGCCAAAGAGAAAGAGCAATATGAGCAACAGAAGCACTGCCACCTGCATAAAGCCCCCCACCAGGATTACCCTCTTTCTCGAACCAAAAAGGTGCAATAATTTGTGTGATAGCAATTGGAACGCAGATGAGGCAGCCAGTGGCAGTGAGCCAAGCATACCCAATTCCAGCTCTGTTGCCCTGAGGAATATGGCAAACACAGAGAAGAAAGAATCTGCAAGCCCTGTCTTTAGGGCAAAGAATACTCCATCAAGTATTGAATACTTTAGGGTTTGCTCTATCCGTTTGTCTTGGGCTTTGACCATAAAAACCGAGCAAGGCAAACCCACCCCAATTTAAAGATTTTGGTTTGTACATAAACACCACTTGGATAAACTTTAAATTTGAGCAGTATTTCCCCCTTTAACTATGAACAATGGAATACCAATGGTAGTCAACCCAAAGGAAGACCATGTTATTATAGTGGCACCTGTGGAGCAGGTTGTGGTGGCAAGCTACATCCAAGACCCGTGGGACAGATGGAGCCAAGAAACCCGTAAAGCATTGGAGGAAAAGCAGCAACAGGCAAGGGAAGACCCAAAGATGTTTGATGGTCCATTGGTTAGGGTCAATCAGATTAAGGTAAATGGCAAAGAGGTAATTCTTTACTTACAAAGAACAAGCTACTTTCCCTTTGTTATAACAAGGGGAAATGTCGGCAATCACGAAGAGTGGTTGGTGCCACCTGATGACTGTGCCAATCCCCTAAGTATAGGTGGGCTCACAGTAACAATTGAGGATGAAGCGGAGTACCTTCTATGGCTAGGGCGCAAGAACCCCAAAGCAAACGAGTTAGGGGGTGGCCAGTACCACATCTCGCCAGCCGGCTATGTGAACCCAGAACGGGATTTCTCCTATATAACCAGCGACTATAGGGAAAGATTAGAGGAAATGCTCTGCTACAGACCATTACCTGCTGACTCTATACTCCAAAGTAATTTAGATAGAGAGTTGCCGCATATGCTCCGAAGGGAGCCATTTGAGCTAGGTTCGCGTATACTCTACCAAGCCCCATTTGCAATAGTTGATAGGTATAGCTTAAGAAACCCCATGATAGCTATACTCTCACTTATTGATATAAAGAGTGATGAGATATTGGGTGGGTTTAGAGCACACCACCAGCTCTACAAAATGTTTGGTAAAGAACATGGGATACGAGCGCCAGAGTTTGATACCATGGAGCCAGTTGAGTTTACTTGGAAAGCTATTAAGGAATTCTACGAAGAGCATCTTGAAGAGCTCAGGCCTCATGCAAGGGCTGCCCTTCAAGCCCTATTAATGAATTGGGACACAGCAGCAGGGCGCTTGGAGGAGGCGTATTCTCGAAGGAGAGCCCTTGAATCAACAAATTTATAAGTTGCTGCCAATTTTTTCTTGACGATATTGGGGCTGTGGTGTAGCTTGGACTATCACTTGGCGTTCGGGGCGCCACAACCTGGGTTCAAATCCCAGCAGCCCCATTTCTCATCTCTTTGAGTTCTGAGCCAATCCATTTAAATTTTTAAGCAAGGAATAAGGGTGTACACCTCAAAGCAAGTTAGCAAGTTTTTTGATGTCTTACCTTGCAACATGGGTATAAATTTGGGTTGTTCTCAAATTTTTATGCCCTAGTAATTGTTGAATAATATCCCTATTAATACATTCATAATAGCTCTTATGATATCTTCGCAAGATTTTCAGAAAACTTCGCTTTAACCCCAATTTAGAGGATTATGCGAACAAAAAGTTCGTATAATAGGTGTTGCGACGACAGGGATGTCCAAATTTCACCTCGTAAAAAATAACAACCCCAAACTGATAATTAAACTCCTCTCAAGCCCCCTCATCACCCTTTAATAGTGTGCTCGGCGAAACTTCGTGCAACAGGAGATTAAGCGGTTCACTCGGGACGCTTATGCTTAAACCCTCGCTCACCCAAATCCTGCTTCATAGGACTTCGCTTAATCCTACATATCAGTTACATTAGTGCTGTCATTTTTATAAGCAATCCATGGTAATCTCCAATCACCACAATAATAAGGCTCAAAAACCTTTACTCTTACACCCCCCTCTTTAGCCTCCTCATTCCAGAATCTTTCAAA
Source organism: Candidatus Woesearchaeota archaeon (assembly GCA_003650585.1). Classification (GTDB taxonomy): domain Archaea; phylum Nanobdellota; class Nanobdellia; order Woesearchaeales; family B29-G15; genus B29-G15. The sequence continues at coordinate 2,041 of QMQS01000041.1, read as the reverse complement.
ATATTCTCTTACAGTGGAACAAAAAAGGGTTATATACTTTTTAGGCAGCGAGTTTTTTCCCATTTTTAGAATCTTATCTAAAAGTTTTTTACCAACTTCTCTATTTTTCTGAGAATTGTGCAGAGTAACTTCCAAGTAATCCTCTCCTGGAGCTATTTCCTCAAGGAGATTAGGGTCTATAATTGAAGCAAGCCCGCTTATTAAAATGTCTTCTAGTTCGGAGTGATCTAATAAGAGCTCTTCTACAGGATTACCCTCCATTCCATCCCAAGCGTCATCTTCTAAACAGCACATCAAGTATAAAAAATACAAAATAGTTTTTATATTTTAACACCTGCTAACTCTCTCCCTAGACTCAAGGCACATAATACCAGACCTTGCTTCATTAATTCACCAACTTTATAGAACCACACACAACATTTATAAATAAGCCCTTAGTAACCAAGCTTATGGGTGTCACGGTAGGCAGCTACTGGGGCACACCGGGAGGTATTCTGCTATGCCTCCCATACTGGAGGTATTGGAATGGCAACCAAAGGCAAGAAAGACAAATCATGGGTTAGAATAAAGCCCAATGAAATAGAGAAACTGGTGCTAAAGTTTGCCAAGCAGGGCAAGTCTCCAAGCGTAATCGGCATGATACTCAGGGACGAGTATGGTGTGCCAGACATAAAGAAAGCAACTGGCAAGAGCGTCACAAAGATACTCGAGGATGCCAACTTCAAGCTCCAAATCCCAGAGGATTTGAGGGCATTAATAAGGAAGAGCTTGGAGCTAAGGAAGCACCTTGAGGTGCACAAACACGATGCACCTGCCAAGAGGAGCCTGGCAAAGACAGAGGCAAGAATAAGAAAGATGGTCAAGTATTACAAAAAGAAGAACAAGCTCAGCCAGGACTGGAAGTATCATCCAGAGAAGATAAAGCTGCTCCTACACTAACCCTTTTTATATATTCTGCTTTGTATTTACACCCAGACAATTTTGCCAGCTTCTTTAAGCCCCTATCGAAATTGCTACCATACTGTGCAGCCCTCTTACGACGCTCGGTAGGCAAAGTGGGCAACCCAAGCTGCTTGGCGACATCCCTCAGCACAACCTTTAGCTTAGTGCCTTGAATCTTGTATTGCGGGGGTATTCTCAACCCAAATTCAACCACCCTCTTGTCAAGGTACGGCACTCTCAAGCTAAGTTTGAAGCGCTTGGCTATTGTGTAGTCCCTGTAAGTATCCCTCTTGTAGAGCTGGAACAACCCACGCCTACACTCAGCATTTATATTCTTGGCTTGCCTGTGTCTCTGGTAACCGGCAAACAACTCCTCACTACCCAACCCAGAGAACACCACAGCAATCTTGTCATTTGAGCAAGCCCTTGCAGCAACATACAGTGGCAGTGCAACCCCAACCTTAACAGGGTTTGTATCTTCTATTGTCTCAACAACCTCTCTTATTAGCAATGGCATATCATCCAACCTGACCAGCACCTCCCTCAGTTCCAAGTTGAGTTGCTTTGCAACCCTTCTAGCATAAACCACATCCTCTGGCAAGCCCCGAGCTGCACCAACTAAGCCAGAGGTGTAGCACACCACCTTTTTTCTTAGTTGTTTGAGAATGAAAGCAATCAAGCTTGAGTCCACACCGCCAGAGAAGAACACACCAACTTTTTTGGCATCTAAGGAACGCTCCTCAATCGCCAACCTCAGCAACTCACCCAGCTCCTTCTTAATCTCTGCATAGCTCAATTTCAACCAGGGCTTAACCCTAAAAAAACCCCGCGCCTTTCTTTCAACAACCCCTCGCTTGGCGTCATACAGCAACACACATCTCGGGTTCAACTCCCTTATGCCACGGTGCTTGGTTGCAACAAGATGCTTCCTTTCATCAGAAAACCCCCAGGGGTTTAGAGAATAAAACAATGGGTTCAATCCAAGGATGTCCCTAACCAAGAGCATTCCGCCTTGGTGTTTATAAGCTGCTGCATATCCCCCATTCATTCTGCTTAGCTCTCTGGCTAAGCTAACCAAGCTCAAGTGTTTTGGCAATTC
>QMQS01000040.1 GCA_003650585.1 Candidatus Woesearchaeota archaeon | reverse complement strand
GTCTAAAGAGAAAGTTCCTTGGTGAGATTTCATTCCTGAATGCCTTTCCCATTTGTGCAATCCCAAAGGGCAGCTTTAATCTTGAGGTTTGGAAGATTGTCTTGAAATCTGCAAATATTAACTGGGCGGTCTCTGGTCTCAAATAACCCCTGCTTTTATCGCTCACCTCAGGCCCTATATTGGTTTCAAACATTAGCCTAAACTCCTTGGCTTCTGTGAGGGGTGTGCCACATTTTGGGCACTTTAGTTTTAGTTGCTTCATGATTGCAGTTATCTGATTAAGGGGTTTGCCTTCCACGAGCTTGCCTGTCACTTCCTCTATGAGGGTATCCACACGCACAGAGGTACCACATGATTTGCACTTCGAGATTATATCCAAGAACTTGGTCACATGCTCTGAAGCATGCCACACCAGGGGGTGGGTTATAATGCTTCCATCCATACCTACTATATACTCGTTTTGAGAAACAAAATCCTGCCAGAACAACCTCTTTATGTTCTCCTTTAGCTCAACCCCCAAAGGCCCATAGTCATAAAAACCCTGCAGCCCACCGTATATCTCAGCAGTAGGGAACACAAAGCCCTTCCTCTTGCAAAAGGTGGCAAGTTCATCTATTCCAAGTGTCATAGCTTGAATGTACTCAACCCATATTTATATTATTTTTGTTTCTCATAGGAGACACAAAATTTATATCTTTGAAGTGTATTTCGCTCTAAAAAAAGGGGTTGAGGATGTTTAATTTGCGGAGTTATTTGGCTGATGTTGACCCAAAGGATGCGTTCTATACATGTGACGGTACCTACATAAGAAACCTTTACGAACTTCTTAATAAGATTCAAGCCATGGAGGAGTATGAGTTTAGGCACCATGTGAACGAGCACCACGATGATTTCAGCAACTGGATAGAGCTTGTTGTTGGCGACAGGGCACTTGCAGAGAGTTTGCGGGGTGTTTTAGACAGAGCTAAGTATGTTGAGCTGCTCAGAAAGAGAATCAAGCGTCTTGAATTGCTCGAGACTATGATTAACTCTACCCTTATCTTGAAAGGGTATGTGAAGCGCCAAACCGTAAGGTTTGGGCCTTGGATTGTGGTTGCCATTGTTGTTTTTCTTATTCTGCAGGTGACTTACCTCTATCAATTGCATGAGAGGAGCAATCTTATGATTAGGAAAGTAGACCAGAAACTCAGCAACTTCATTGAAAAGCAGATTACTGCAGACAATGTGCTGTTTAAACACCTTATTGGCATAGAGTACCTACTCAACCTAACCATTAACAAAACCACATATGCTCTAATACCAAATATGTCTATTGAGCCTTTGATATTCCCTAAACCCAAACCCCCTAAGGATAGGGTCGATGAGAGACACATAATCGTCTCAAACAGAAGCGTTGTTTTGTTGGTTGATTCTCCACAATGGTCGAGGATTGCTGATACAAAATCCATGGAGCCAGTGCTGACACAAGGGGCACATGCAATAGGTGTTGCCCCTAAATCACCAGAAGACATTCAGGTGGGGGATATTGTTTCTTACATTGATCCCTTCAACGATACAGTTATTCATAGGGTTGTGGAGATTGGTGTGGATGAGAATGGCTGGTTCGCAGTGACCAAAGGTGACGCCAATGCATATGAAGACCCATTCAAAGTTAGGTTCAACCAAATAAAGCGAGTTCTTGTTGCAATCGTTTATTAATTACACAACAACTACAATTAGATTACAACAAGCCTTTTTTCTACGTTGTAATATACAAAATCATAACATTTATATATTACCTGTGAAATACATGAGGATTACACAAAGCATATGAACACCCCTTATCAAGGGAAATAAATTACATATCAATTACATATCAATTACAATCACAATGACATCCATTGAAGTGCTTAACATAAGACTACCGAAAAAAATAGTTCTTTGGCTTGATTCTCTTGTGGTGAGGGGTCTGTATAAATCAAGGGCAGAGGCAATAAGGGAATTCACTCGTGAGTATGTTCTCAGTCAAGAGAGGGGTTCATCTTGAATGATGTAATTGTCTCAGTGAGGATGCCAAAGAGTCTGGCAGACCAACTTAGAGAGATTGCTAAGAGGCACCATTTTATGGATGTGAGTGAGGCAGTGAGGAGCATCCTGAGGCAGAAGTACTTCCAGAGCCAAGCGATGGCTTTGGATTCATTGACCGGGAATGAAAGCTTGGTTGCTAAACTAAAGCAGATTTTGGAGGGTTTAGATGACAAGCACAACTAAACAACTCGGATTGGGTATGCTGTTGTTTGGATTGATGATTTACTTGGTTGTGGCTTCAACCTGCTTTGAAACCCTCATTGAGGTTGATTATGAAAACAAGACCTATCAGTTCAGCAACCTGAGCGTGAATGTTAGCCTGGTGTTGCATGGCATCAATTGCTCTATTAATCAAACCCACAACTTCACACTCCTTGTCAACGAGCTTGCCATTGACATTGGCAATATCTCCAACATATCATACTTGGTGGCTTTAAACACCTCTCAACTAGGCCGGCGTGAGTTTAGAGTAATGCTAAGGAATGGCAATATTACAGAATTCAATAAGAGTTTTGGTTATATTGTTACAAACGATTGGGACAATGATAGCTTTGTCGCCTCTGAACTCGGAGGGCTTGATTGTAATGACACCAACCCGAGCATCAACCCAGGTATGACTGAGATACCAAACAATGGTTTGGATGATGACTGCAATGCCTCTACCCCTGATACCAAAATAAGCATAGAACCATTAAGCCAGAGTTTTGATTTGGGCGACCCAGTCAAACTTGAGATAGAGGCTCCTCAAGGTGAGGTGCTAAAGCTTTATATCTACAAGATAGGAGCAAGCTCAATAAGCTATGCTGAGAACATAACTGGAGAGTACCCATTAAACATCTCAATACTGGCTTTGAAGAGTGCTGGTAATTACTCTGTGAACCTAAACAATAACAATTTCCTTGAGGAGGTTTCTAGGTTTGAAATTTCCAATTCAATAACAGCAGAGATGGATGTGGATCCAGATGAGCCCCTTGTGAATGAGGATGCAATATTTGAGGGGTTGAATGCAGGAGGCGGGTTTAGCCCCTACACATACAGGTGGGAGTTTGGTGACGGGAAGGACGCCACAGGAAGGGTAGCAACACACGCCTACTCCAAACCTGGCGAATACAAGGTCATTCTGGAAGTTGAGGATTCTGAGGGTAATTCAAAGCAAATTGAGAGGATAGTTGAGGTCTTGAACACATACAAGATAACTGTAATTACAAAGGACTCCAAAACCAAGAAGCCAATACCGGGTGTTGAGCTGATAATTGATACCCAAGCAAAGACTACTGACAAAGATGGCAAGGCAAGCTTTAACCTTCCGGCTGGGAGGCACAGGATTGAGGCGTATGATGCTGATTACGAACCAAAGTACACCACTATCAAAGTTACAAAGCCAGAAACCTTTACAGTCAACCTGGAAAGGATTATCAGAGACGAAATACCACCTGAGATAGAGCTAATTAAACCAGATGATAAGGCACGCTTCATAAGAGAGGAAGTTGAGCTTGTGTTTAGGGCGAGTGATGAGGCATCATTCACCTGTAGTTTGCTTAAGAGTGAGGATAAGGAGTGGTGGCTTGAGGAGTGGTCAGGTGATGAACCAAAGGGTAACAATGAAGAGAGCGTGACCATTACAGGGTTGGAGAATGGCACCTATTATTGGAAGGTTTCGTGCGAGGATGAGAGTGGTAATGCAGCTGAGTCAGAAGTGAGACAGTTCAATGTTGATAGAACACCAAAGACACTCAAGGATATTAAGTATGAAGAGATGGTGGATGACATAAAAAACAAAACAAATCTCTTCAAGATAGAGCTTGACAATCTTCTGGAGACTGCCTCGAGGTTCTCGCCACAGCAAAAGGAAGTGGCTGGGTTGCTTAGCTGGTCTAAGGATATTAACAGACGCAAAAAGCAGATGGATTACTTTGCCCGAGATATCTACAACCTGAGGTTTAGGCGAGTGAACTCAAGCGAGAGGTTGAGACTGGCTGAGAACATCACACGCATGTTCTCCGAGACGAGGGATTCAACTATTACAGATATTAGGGTTGCGAATTATGATCGGTCAGTTTATTACCCCTCAAAGGAAGAGCTTCACAATATCTCAAACCAGTTCCTCAAGGCAAATGGCTATACGCCAAGGAAGTATGACCTCAGTGCTTACTATAAGAAGAATGAGGACTTACAGCAAAAATTGTCTGTGACCACCCATTTCTACCATCTTGAATTGAGTTATTACAATGGCAACAAGGAAAAAGTTACGCTTGTACACAAGAGATTTACTGGCAACCTTTCTAAAGACAACATTTCCCTCTTGGAGTTTGTCCCAAAAGGAGTGGTGGAGAGTGCTGGCAAGCTGCAGATAATCACCAAGAATGAGGTATTACTGGATGACCCATTAATTAGATTCGAGCCAGAGAATGATTCAATTGTGTACATTTTACCAGGCCACATTCCATATGATAAGCTTAAAGGCACTCATCTGGTTGCACTAAGCAATGAGATACACTTAGAAAGAATAAAGAGTGTAACTGGCTTTTCGATTGCTGAACTGTTCCATCTCAAAGATAAAACAAGTGTTGCCTTTGTTATTGCTCTGATTGTTGTTGTTGTGCTTGGCTATTACCTACTCCATTCACTTGGCTTTATCGCAAGGGTTTGGGGACTGGTGAAAGGGAGGCAGGATTATAGGGCTATTGAGAAACTCCAGGCCTTAATTTCAGAGGCAAAGGAGAACTTAAACAGGAACGAAGTTGACAAAGCAGTGGTGATTTTCAAAGAGATGGAACTCTTCTTCAACGAACTCTCTGACAAAAGTAGAGAGCAGATTTTGGGAGAAATAAGAGAGGTGGCTGACCAGATTAACATGGCAAAGATTGACACTTTGTTCAACAATGCTGTTTATCTTGTGGAGAACACAAGGATTGAGGAGGCAAAGAGAGCGTTCAACATAATACTGCAATTCTACAACAAGCTACCTGACAACCTTAAGAAAAGTGTGTATGAGCGTATAACTTCGCTGAGGGGGATGATCCTAGAGAATGGATGAAACCACCAAATTCAGGATGGCTATAGCAGCGATTATTGTGGTTTCCTTAGCCATCTCTGGAATAATGGTTACAATTATTGGTTACTATGTGGGTTTTGTTGTGATAGGTGCTGAACCGGGTACAATCACAACTATGCATATCTATGATGTCAGACCGGCATATTACTGGCACGGGTTCTACGGGGTTGCTGTAATGGTGCAGGAGTTCTCAATCACCCAGAGATATACGGTAGATGATTATGGTGTTGACTTACTCAACCTGCTTTTTCCCTGTCTTGAATACGGTGAGCAACACGAGATTTATGCTGCACCAAGCCCAGAGATTGACTGGGGTAGTGTTAAACCAGCCACACCTGAGTTCATAGATGAATATTTCAACATAACCATGTCTTACATGGGTGCTGTGAACACTTTCACAGAGAATATGACAGTAGAACTCGGTAACAGAAACATAACCAATGTGCCCTCCACACACACCTTTGTGAAGTCTGGACCACAACAAGAGAGGTTTGATTTGGGTATTCTTCAGGACGGGAATGGTGTACCCATCTTTGTGACTCATATTGAGGATTTCGTTGAGGGCTTCACAGGTGATGTTGTCAATTACCAACTTATGGTCGCGAGACCCATTGACGAGGAAATAACCTACTACTTTTTTACAGACCCCTTTGACTCATGCCCAGAGGGCTGGGGTGAAAGAGAGCCACCAGGGAATGTAACAGGTGTGGTGACAGACAAAGCCACTGGCGCACCACTTGCTTACACACGAGTCATAGTGGGGGGTGCAATGACTGTAACTAGCAACAATGGCACCTATCATTTGAGTGTGGAGGCAGGGACCTATCACATTGTGGCACTCAAGGTTGGATACAATAACTATGTGTCTAATGTGACTATCTTCCCAGGTCAAGAAACAGTCAAAGACATCCAAATGGAAAAATCTCAGGAACAGGCAAAGGTAACCCAAGCAGGAGGTGGTGGTACAGGTAAGGGACCTGGGAAAGCGGTTGGTCCAGGCATAGGTCCGTATCTAGAGAAGCCCAAGAAGAGGGAGGGCATTGACCATTTTATCTCTACCAAAGAGGTAAAGAGGACTATGAGGTTGAATCAGTTCTATGAGCAAGAGATATATGTTTTCAACTATGCTAACAAGACTGCAGAGCTCAATATCAAGGTTGAGGGGGATGTCTCTGACAAGGTGGAAGTGGACAAGACAAAGTTGTTCGTTAAACCAGATTCGCATGAGAGCTTCAAGATAACAATATTCGGTAGGGGAGTCCCTGGACAGTATAATGGTTCGATAAAACTCTTTGGAACATTTGATGATAAAATACCTCTACAGATTTTGCTTTCATCAAAAGAGAAACTCCCTATCGAAGCATTGCTTTTGGATGTTTCACCTGTAACCCTGCGTATTTACCAGGGGAGTTTGTTGAAATTCAAGGTGGACCTAAGAAACCTGCTAACTGAGGAGAGGTATAATGTAACACTCTCATACTACCTAAAGGATCCAAGATACAACCTAACCACCTTTCTCGGAAGGGACAATTATCCGGTGAAAACAAGCTTGTCGATTATTAAGAGTTACAGAGTGCCAAAGGATTTACCACTTGGGGATAAGATAGTTGAGGTGAGAGCGGATTACCTTAATGTCACCACAGAGGCAAGAACAGTAGTGACAGTTGTGGAACCATTCTACATGTACAAACTCTTTGGCAAGGTGCGGGTGTGGTGGTTGTTTGTACTCTTTGCTTTGATCATTCTGCTTACCATTTTGATTATATATGTGCGAAAGAAGATAGAGGAGAAGAAGAGGTACCATCTCAAAGTGGCCTATAAGACCCTGCCTCAGAAGGGACCACCGAGAAATGTTTACATTGGCAAGATAGCAGAGTCCAATAAGCCAGCTTATTTTGATTTGAACAAGCTAACAACCCACGCTATAGTGGCTGGTAGTACTGGTGGTGGTAAAACAATCTCAGCACAGGTGCTTGTTGAGGAATGCCTCAAAAACAATGTGGCTGTGGTGGTGTTTGACCCAACAGCTCAATGGTCAGGGTTTTTGAGAAAGTGCGAATCAGAATCCATGCTAAAGCATTATCCCAAGTTTGGTTTGAAGAAGTCTGATGCTAGGGCCTTTGATGGTAATGTAAGACAGATTCAGGACGCCAGAGAGAAAATCAACCTAAAGAAGTTCTTTAGACCTGGCGAGATTCAAGTGTTTACAATAGATAAACTCGACCCAAGGGATATAGATGTGTTTGTAACCAACACTGTGAGGGAAGTATTCCATGAACACTTTGATGAGGCACAGGAGCTAAAGTACCTTATGGTTTACGACGAGGTTCATAGGCTGTTGCCAAGGTTCGGTGGCTCCGGGGAGGGCTTTATACAGATTGAGAGGGCCTGCAGAGAGTTTAGAAAGTGGGGTATAGGTGTGTTGCTGGTGAGCCAGGTGCTAACAGACTTCGCTTCTCAAATCAAGGCAAACATTAACACAGAGATACAGATGCGTACAAGGGATGAAGGAGACCTCAAAAGGATTGCGACAAAATACGGCAAGGAGGTACTCAGAAGTTTGGTTAAGGCAACTGTGGGGACAGGTATGTTAGAGAACCCTGCCTGGAACTATGGTAAGCCCTATTTCGTCACTTTTAGGCCTATACTCCACAGCGTACACCGACTTACAGATGAGGAGTTGGCCAAGTACAACAAGTACAACCAAATAATTGATGACTTGGAGTACCAATTGGAGCAACTCAAGGACAATGGTGAGGATGTTTTTGACCTAGAGCTGGAACTCAAATTAGCCCTGGACAAGGTTAAGTCAGGCAACTTCAATATGGTGGATATCTACTTAGAAACGCTCAAGCCAGAAGTAGAGAAGCGTTGGAAAAAACTAGGTAAAAAGCCCAAACATCGAGAGATAGAGCTTGTGGACCTAAGGGAGATACAGAGGGCAGTTGAGCAGGCGAGGAAGGAGAGAGAGAAGTACTTGAAGCAAAAGCAGGGCACAGCTGAAACAAAGGCCACAGCAGAGGTTGCAAAACAGAGCAAGTTTGAGGTTGTTTACTCAGGCAACCAAGCCATAAGTTTTGATAATGGCTTGACTGCAATGAGCCTAAATGAGTTGATAGATGTTTTGGAGGCAATGGATGATGAGACCTATGCTCGCCATGTGAATGAGAACAAAAACGACATTGCAGATTGGGTTGAGAAGGTAGTTGGTGATGCCGGGCTTGCTGAGAAACTTAGGGGCAAGTCAAGGGTGGAGGCAATTGAAGTGCTCAAGTTGGCTAAGATGGAGGAAGAGAAGAAACAAACACAACAGAGCAAGAGTACTCAATCCGAAACCCCTGTCGAATCAGGAGAAGGTGGGTCAGAGGGTGAATCAGAGGAGGAGATTTTCGAGAGTGATGATAGTTTTGATACAAGCAAGTTTGATGGAGCCACTGCTACCCCAAAACAAGAGCAACCCCTGAGTGGGGTTTCAGAAGAGAATGAAGAAGAGCGCGAGCAATTACCAAG
>QMQS01000039.1 GCA_003650585.1 Candidatus Woesearchaeota archaeon | reverse complement strand
GTTTTGTCTAGCTTGTCAATAACAAGGATTGCCCCAATCTTGTCTCTCACATTGAGTTTAGCAAGTATACCATTCATGAGCTTTCTGTTGTTTACTCTAATCTCCACTGCCAAGCCAAGCCCCTTGAAAACATCATTGGCAATAGATAATATCTCTGCATCAGCATTCATGCTCTTGCTTCCTATGATGTCAACATCACACTGCCAGAACTCTCTGTAGCGCCCCAGTCCAACAGGTCCGTCACGCCACACCTTGCTCATCTGATACCTCTTAAATGGGAGCTTGAGTTGGGGGTTTTGAGCCACAAACCTTGCCAATGGAACTGTTAAATCATACCTAAGCCCAAGCTTTCGATTGCCCCTATCCTTTAGCACAAATGTTTCACTGAGTATCTCGTCGCCCCCCGCGTATTTGGCACTTAGAACCTCATAGCGCTCAATCGCTGGAGTGTCTAGTGGGCGATAACCATAGCTTTGGAAAACACGCTTTAAAGAATCCCTCAGCCTCTCCTTAATAATCTCCTCATTCGGTGGAGAATCTCTGACACCCCTGGCTTGGCTCACTCTCATTTTTTAGGTATAGGGCGAATGGCGGGAGTCGAACCCGCTCCTGGAGCTCCACAGGCTCCCATGCTAGCCGTTACACCACATCCGCCACACGCATTTATGCTTTTTAGTGAAGAATTTAAACCTTTTGGTTTATAGTCGGCACTATTGAGAACTCTTTCAGCAATGAACACAACCACTCCTAAGTGCCATGCAGAGATGCGAAACCCATGCTTTTATAAATGTTTTGGTTGTTTTGTGTTATTAGAAAGGGTTTTAAGTTAATATCTATTCTTTATTTATCTATGAAATTCAGCAGCTTTGAGCTTCATGAACTGATTAAGGCGTGGTTTGTTATCTCTGTTGCCTTTGCTATTGCTATGAGCGGGATCTCTGTAGCCAACTTTTATCTTGTGCTTAGCCCCCTATTTTTAATCCCTGTTCTCTTCGCTGGGTTGACAGTTGGAATTGCATTCCTATTCCATGAACTGGCCCACAAGTTTGTGGCTCAGAGCTATGGTTGCTTTGCTGAATTCAGAGCCAACAATCAGATGCTCTTTATGGCATTAATAATGTCACTCTTTGGGTTTATATTTGTGGCGCCCGGTGGGGTTTTAATACATGGCAGTGTAAAGCGGGATGAGTTTGGCAAAATCTCCTCTGCTGGCATCATTGCCAACTTAATCCTTGGCTCATTTTTTATTCTTGGTTTGCATCTTATTCATATCGCTGTAATTCAGCAACTCCTCTACTATGGAGCTTACATCAATGTATGGCTAGCCCTTTTCAACCTGATTCCATTCTTACCGTTTGACGGCGCGAAACTACTCCACTGGAGCAAGAAGGCCTATGGGGTGCTTGTGGTGGTTTGCTTGGTCTTGTTGTTCTACCTCACAGGTTTTTTAGGCATATAAAAAATCACAACCCAAGAAATCTATATAGAGGTCCTGGATATACCCCTGGCACACCTATTGAGCTAACTGCACGGTAACCGTACCTCACATTTGAAAATGGATTCCAACCAGCAAACGCCTTACTCAGCACACTCCCCACAACTGTGACACCCAAACTAACCCAAAAAAGAGAAGAGTTCAAGTGGGATACTGCAGCTGGGCTGCCATTTGTAGCTAATATAGAGATTAGCATTCCGTACCCTGCCCCTGTTGCACCTTTGATGAACATATTGAGCCCCAACCCAATGCGATAATCCCTCACCAAACCACTCACAAGAGCTTCTATGTTGTCTGAGTGCGGGGAGCGATTGGCGTTTGGAGCATGAATCACTTTGTAGTGCCCATCAGGTAAACACTCTGTTACCAGAACCAGAGAGGTGTTGGGAGAAGCACCATCAGGATTTGGATGATGGTAAAGGGTTGTTTTTTCTCCTTTGAAATTTGGAACAAACCCCTTAGCAATGAGGTGCTCATGTAGATTGACCCTCTCCTCAAGAGTAATCATCCAATGCCTCTCTTAATTTAAAATATTTAAGCTTTTCTGCATTCAAGAGGTTACAAGGGCTAAGTCTTCACTTTCCATTGACCCTTCTCATTAAGCCAATGTCGTCTCCTTTTCTCCTTTTCAAACTGCAATTCCAACCATCTGTGCCATCCACTCTCTCCAAAATCCTCATTATAATCAAAATCATAAGTAAAACCAAGCTTGGTTCTTAAATAGTGTCTTGTTTGTCCTCTTGCCATCATGCCCACCTCAAGCATGCTAACCCTGAAACCTTGCTTTTATACTCTGTGAAACAAAGTTCTGTATGCATCTTTCATAAGATTTTTAAATCAAGCCAGCAGCACTCCAAGTGTGCTACAACTAGTCTATAGCCCGAGATGGTTCTACGGTAAGGATATTGTGATAGATATTGTTAGCATTGTTGTACTACTCTGTGTGGCTTGGTTCAGTTTGAAGTATTACAGGATTAACAAAAGAAACAAGAACTATTTGTTGCTATGCTTTGGCTTTGGCTTGATGGCTTTGGGTTTTCTCTTTAAAATCATAACCAATTTCACCATCTACTATTATGTGCTTGAAACAAGGCATCTTGGCTTCATAACACTAACCTACTCAGTCCTAAGGGCATCTAATATTCTCTTCTTTGTGGGGTTCTTAATGTACAGAATTCTAATGCTAATTGGGCTTTACATCCTCTATTCCATATATATCAAACAAAGCAGAATAAGTGTAGCAATCATGGTGTATCTCATAACAGTGCTAACCTACTTTAGCAGAAATGCTTACTATGTTTTTCATATAACATCCCTCATGCTACTCTGTGCTATAACATGGCAGTACTATGTGAACTTTACCAAAACTCGCAACCTGGCAACCAAGACACTCCTCTTTAGTTTCACTATAATCACCCTAAGCCAGCTCTTATTTGTTTTCGTTGGTTTAAGTCAGACACTCTATGTTGTGGCAGAGTTAATTCAATTGCTCGGTTACCTCGGGCTGTTTTTAACCCTTATGAGGACACTTAAAGATGGGAAGAAGAAGAGAAAGGAGTGATATCATTTTAGATATTCTCTCTGTAATACAAAGCAAGGGGGGAAAGATAAAGCCCACCCATCTTATGTATAAGGCTAACCTCTCACACAACCAGATGCGGGCTTATCTGAGCGAGTTAATACAGAAGGGTCTTGTTGAAACCCTCCAAGAAGAGAACCATGAGTATATTACCATAACCCAACCAGGGCTTAAGTTTCTAATGCAGATGCGTCAAATGAAAGAGTTTGAGAAGACCTTTGGTTTGTGAATTATAGCAAATCCTTTAGATTGAGGAAAGGGTATTTGAGATGGTATGCTGCCAAAATCTCATAGTATAAATCCATAACCCTATCGTGTATGTCTTGCTTCATCTCATGCGGCAATGATTGGTAAATGCGATAAATTTGCTTGTAGAGTTTAACTGCTGTTTTGATATCCTGTGTTTGGATTGCTTCCTTTGCTTGCGAGATCATAGAATCTATCTTTGACTCTTTCCTATGACTTATCATCGGAATAACAACCGCGAAGAGGATATAGCCAATAGATGCTATAAACGAGCCAAGCCCAAGCCCAATAATGAGGTAGACCCACCATGCTAACCCAGGCTCCTTCTCACTAACTTCCTCTTGACATGGGGGGCAAGGTCCACCACAATCAGTGCCTTCCTCTCCTTGATTTTGTATACCATCTGAGCAACTCTCCTCAATTGGTCTGGTTTCTTCAATCCCTTGTGGTGTGTAACACACAAACTCAATCGGGTGACATTTGTTTATGCAATCGTCATCCTTCTTACAAGCCCTGCCGTTAGGACAAGGTGAGCAAACACCCCCACAGTCCACATCACTCTCTCCTTCATCTAACACACCATTTGCACAGGGATTGTAAGTGCAGTTCCTGTGCTCTGTTTTGTTCTCTCCGGTGCAGGTGTTTACACAAACCCTTGACTGGGTTCCATTGGCAAAGCATTTACCCCACTCACTACAATTGAACTCTGGCATGCATGCAGGTACATACCCTGTTAAGGTGCTAGCCCCTCCACCACTCGACCTCCTTGAGCTTGAGCTCACATACTCCTTGACTGCAGAGTGTCTTAGCCCTGTGACAACAAAAGCAGTTGAATTCATTGTACAGTTGTATCCATTCTGCAGAGTACCATCACACAGAATTAGTGTTTCATTTACCCCATCGCAAGCAGAGCTGAGTTCTGTAATGTTCAAAACCTCAGCATCTTTTATGCATACTCTAGAACTGCCGCTGTTTTTTCTATCAATGGTTACTGTTTTTGTACCATTTTGGCCTGTGAGGTTAATCCCTCGAATGAATACATACCCAATATTGCTTGAATCGGGTTGGGTCTTTATTGTGAGGTTGTCCAGGCGTAATTTTGCCCTATTAAAATTGAAAGCAAACCTCAGCAATGTTCTATTGCCAAGCAAGAACCTAACCCGTTGAACACCGCTGAAGTTTCTAGTGAGGTTGGTTGAGTTTCCAAGTTTCACACGCAGAACTCTATTCGAATTGATATTAGCCAGCAAACCCACCACTGGGTCTTTAGAGTCTATTATACCATCACCATCTAAGTCAGAATCACACCTGTCACCATAGCCATCTCCGTCCACATCCCTCTGTTTTGGGTTGTATTTGCTGGGGCAGTTGTCAATACTGTTGTTCACACCGTCCCCATCCATATCATTGTCATGGGAGTCAGGAATTCCATCGAAGTCTGTGTCTCTCTCAGCCAATGCAAATGTGGAAATATTTGTATTCCCTACATGAGCAATGAGCTCCTCCCCATATGCAGTTATAGAACCACCTAGTCTGCTCCAACCCGACTCGCAATTTCTCGAAGAGAAGTTCCAATCCTCACACCCATAAATCCAAACCTCTTTGGAGTCGAGCTCCTCAGGAACAGGATTAGCAGTGATGTACACATATGTATTCTTAAAGTCCCAATCAGCTTTAAATGCTTGAATTAGGTGTTTGTAACCAATGTTGGGATAGAACTCCACCACTGCACTCAGATTCTTCTGTGTTTGAGACTCGAAAAAAGTTAGGTCATACTCCATATTGCTATATGCGGCTACAAAGTTTAAACCTGAGTGGGGAAACATAATCTCAACACGCTTAGTACCATTTATTTTATACGTCTTGGAGGAGTCCAAGAGATGAACCAAAGCGCTCATGTTTCCACCAGTGCTGTTGATAAGTGTTATGGTCCTGTTTACTAAAGTATAGACATAAATCTCATCATCAGCAATGTTGTTCTCAGCTCCAATATCGTTTAATGCCGTTACAACTACACTCCAATTGTGTGAACCCAAACCATGAGAGTGCCACGTGTTAACCCATGTGGTTGAGCCTTGATAGCTCAAAAGCTCAATCACAGTTTGGTTGTAAAGCTCTCCATCAAGATACAGATAAATGGTAATATTGTGTGCATCTTTAGTACCAACATTCTCTAGCATCACATAGACATTCACGTCAGTGTTGTTTGCGATTATATAGTCAGTGTAAACTCTTGCTTTAACATCAACAGCGTCCTCCTTAACCCATACACTCATGTAGTCATTGTTATCACTCAAGTCAGCGTCCTCTGGTACACTTATGTATGCATAACTATCCATTTGTCCAAGTCGCACTGGCGTGATATTAAAGTACACATATTGTTTGCTCCCCACCTCAGCATCAACCATCTTAGAATACACAGCTTCACCCTGTGCAAACCTAATCCAGAAATTGGTTGGAGCATAAGAGTAGAGAGTTATAGTTAGATAATGCCCGTTCTCAAGTTTGAATGGGCCTTTGTTTTTCACAATTAAACTCTTGGTGGTACCATTGTAGGTCAAATTTAGCATTAGATATGTGTCGTCGATATTTTTACAATATAGGGTATAAGAGGTACCATTAAACTCAACTTCTGTAGTGGTATTGAGTTGGGCATATGTAGTTAGGTCATCCCACCATAGGTATAGCGTGAGGTTGGCATTAGAGGCATTCTTAACCCCATTGTTAGAAACGCGCACTCTTGCTTGGGTGGTTTTGTTAACAGGAATATACTCTGGCATATACAAACTCAAACCCAAATCAGGTGCGTTCTCTATCACATTAACAAGGAAAATGTAATAATTATCGCTCATTGTCACCTCATTTGAGGCATTTCCAAATAGCAATAAGTAATGGAAGCCCATTACAGTTGGTGTCCAATTAATATACAATGTGGTGGAGTCATAAAATCCTAAACAAGAGATGTTGTATTGCTTGGAATCCCCAACCCCAAGAATAACATCACTATAAGTAGAATAAACTCGCCGTATCGAAACTATGATAGAATTGTTGAGAACCACAAAACCATCCTCGTAAAGTTCTGCTATTTTGGTGTGATTGTTGTAGGTTATGTTTAACCTTACTTTGTCATCATCTCTTAGAGTTAGATATAGAGTGTAGTTCACCCCGCCAAATGTAATGACCCAAGGTTCATCATAATCAATGTAATCAACAGTGTAGTTGTAAAGGTCATAAAAAGTTAGTGTAAAATTAGAAGCATTTTGTGTTCCTCCATTATACATCCACACTCTAATTTCCGAGGTAGTGTTTATGCCGCACTTACTCTCGTAGGATGGTGAGATAAATAAGTCTGGGCCAAATTTCTTTACATAGGCCCATGTGTAATCATAGTTGTCGTTGAAGTTGTTATCCTCGCTTGAGTTAACAAACAACTTTAATAGATGATAGCCAAGTTTGTTAAAAGTTAGGTTTAACTCAACCTCTTCCATGTCACTAACATCCAAGCTTGGAAAGGTGTAGTTCTTAAGATACACATCATCACCCAGTAAAAGGTATAAATAACTCGACCACAAATCAAGCACACTCAAAATGACTCCATTGCTCAGTGTGCCATACCCCCATAAGGAGAGGTTAATGCTTTCATTGGTACCGTTGTAATCCACTTCTAGCTTAAGATGACCATCATCCAATCTTTGGGCTGTAATATTATAAGTTATCCCATTATGGGTAACAGAGAAGTTTGTGTTCAAATAACCATAAACAGTTGAGGGGTCATAAACAATCCCAAGGGTGGCATTCAAAACATTAGTTGCTCTGTATCCCCAGTTGTAGATACTTGCTTCAACCATACTTGTATGATTCACTGGGAATGAACCCTGACTAAAGAGCCAAACTGAAACATCTGGAGCATCCTTTCTAACCATAAATGAATCATAATCATAGTTGTTTGTGTAATCACTATCAGGAGATGTGTTTAACATCAGGCTGATGCGATGCCAACCCAATTCTGTGGGCGTGATATTTATAGTAGCAATCCTAAATTCATAAGGGACAAGCCCAGACATGTTAAGAGTGTATTCGCTAGCTAGCCCAAGGAGAATATCAGCATCATAGGAATACAGATACATTAATTTTAACAATATGCCATTGCTCAATCTCATCACGCCATGCTCAACTAGAGTGTGTGCCTCTTTAGAACCGCTGTAACTTATGTTCACCATAGCATGGTCTGAGTCAATCCTCATCACACTTATATTGTAATATGTGCCATTAAACAACACATTCTGGGTTTCATCATAATCAGCCCATAGGGTTGTGTACTTGTAAATGTCATACACAATCACAGTTATGTTGTTTGAAGTACTATCGCCCAGATTTTCAGTATGAATCTCGCAGGTTATGCTCTCATTAAGCTTGTAGTTCCAGTTATCTATGAGTAGCCAACCAGACACATCTGGACCAAAACTCTTAACATATGAAATACGATTATTTGCTAGGTAATCCTCATCTACAACTGGCTCTACATACACACTAAAGTTGAAACGTCCAGGTGTTTCTGGGGTAAAATTAAACCTCACCTCCATTTGTTGAGAGGCATTAAGTTGAGCTATAATTCTCCTTGATTTTAGAACACCATTGACATACAAACTAAGGTTCAATCCTGTCTCTTGAGAAATACCATTGTTTATCACTTTGACAGTAATATTGGTGGATTGTCCAACACTCAATTCTCCAACATAAAGTTCATAGACACCAACATCATGATCCAGTTGATTAACACTAACATTTGTCCATGCAATAGTAGGGCTAAATATTCCAGTACCCCTAAAAGCAAAGCTAATGTTTACGTACTCTTGGCTTAGCTGTTGGGGTATTTCCAGAGTTGTGCTAAAACTACTCGGGTAGCTATCCCACCAATAGGAAGTTGCCCTCAAGGTGCCTTGATACGCACCGTCCAAGTAATAGTCCAACAAAAACTTATAACATCCCACTCCAGAGGTTTGGGAACAAAGCCCAGACACATTTAAGCTTTTTCCAGGATAGACTACATCTGAGGAAGGGTAAAGTGTGATTGTCACATTTTCTGCAATTCGAGAGGCAGGTAGCACAAGGTAAGTGAGTGAGTTGTTGTAGGTGTCCCTTGCAATGAGTTTTATATTTACCTTGTCAACATCCTCATTATCAATTGTGAAATTTCCATACTCATCGCCTATGAGTTGGATTTGAGTCCAATTTGGGTTGGCATTTGTGCTATAATAAAGCAGCACAGAAGATATGCCTATGTTATCCATTACATCCACACTAACATTTATCGGGCTACCAAGCATAAACCGAGGAGATATTTGCAAGTTATTGAGGATAGGG
>QMQS01000038.1 GCA_003650585.1 Candidatus Woesearchaeota archaeon | reverse complement strand
CAAACACGCAAGAGAAATCTCACAACAGTTAGAGGAAGCAAAGTTAAAAGCCCTAAGTAGGATTGACAGTTTAGCATCTACATCAAAGGAGAGCAAAGATGTGCAGGGTTTGGATTACGCAATACAGCTCTATAAAACATTCCAAGCACTGGAAGGTATAGAAGAAAGGTTAGCATTGGCTCAGAGTGCCAAGCAGAGCATTATTGCAGAAACAAAAAAGCAAACACCCGCGCAAGTGTTTTTCGTTGGTATTAACCCACCCAACATGCCAAGGGTGGTTAATGAAGAGCCAGTGAATGCCACCACTTACTTTGAGGGTTTAATCCCCAGAAATCCTGCATACTTTTCGTTGGTATCAGCATTGAATGGCGACATGGACCAACGCATGGCCGACCGTCTCTGTACATTTAGGGGGCTGTTAGAGAGGGCTCCACCTCCTGAAACACCCTACGATGTTGAGTTTATGGAGAGATTGAAACATGGCATAAGACTAATTGCAGGGCTGCCATTACTGAGGTACGAGTTGGGTGATGAGAATAGAGTTAAAGAGGTTGTGGCAGAAGCGTTGAATGCAGTTGATGCGTATTTGGCTTTAGCTCCCCAACAGGTTTAGTCTGGCTTTTTACAATGACTCCACAAAAGTTCGAAGTAATTTTTGTAGCTCTGGGCTATCTTCTTGTTTATAATCTGAATCATCATTATTGGCTCCATCCAGAACACCAACACAACCTCATCCCCACAGGTGACAGTGGAAACATCGCTGTTGAATCTCTCAGGGAGGTAGCCTGCCTCTGTGTAGGGAAGTGAGTTTAAGTAGCGTATACGCTCCTTTGCGTTCTCATTGTAGATGTGTTTCATTACTATCTTTAGTGCTATCCTCTTCTTGTGCCACTTGGGTATATCAAACTTGAGATACTTCTCAACAACACCCTTAGGTATACCAAAAACCAGTATTGGTTCACGATAGCGGAGCCACCCATAGTTGAGGTTGATGAATGCCTTCAAACCCTCGTAAACATGTGCTTGGCTCTTCTTCTCGCTAAGCTCTCTAATCAAATTGAGTTTCGGCAGAATCTCTTTAAGTCTCTCCTCCTTGTCTTGTAGGTATCTAAGCAAGTCCTCTGGTGGGCTTGCTTCAAAGTATTTTGTTCTATCCTTGATTATATACGAAGCAAGTCCCCTTTTCATTAATCCTTCGAGAGCATCATACACATTTGTCCTATGGACTTTGCTTTTCTTAGCAATCTCACCAGCAGTTGTAGAACCCAGTTCAAGAAGTGTAAGATAAACCTTGCTCTCATTCTGGCTCAAACCAAGTTCTTCCAAGACTTTCTCTTCATTGGCTTCCATAATCTAAATTCTTGCCTCCTAATTTATTAATCTTTCTGATACAAAGGCAATCTTAGAAGCTCGGGCCCAAATCTCTCAAGGAACTGCTGTGCTTCCTCCTTTGGGACATACTGGGCGTTTCTCACAAATGTTCCCCGGCTTGTTTTTTCTCTATGCCATTTTGTGAATCTAAACCCCTCTTCTACCACTTCTCTACCAAACACTTCTCCCATCTTAATCCTCTTTAGATACTGGGTCACATTCTCCCTTTTAACTCCTGCCAACAACCCAATGTTCTCCTGGGTTAGCCTTGCTACCAAATAGCCCTCGCCATTGTGTTGAATCTCCTCTTTGGCTCTGAGTGCAAGCCTCACCACCTCTATTGCCACTCTAGTCATGCCGTAGAGTTGATGCAACTCTTCTCTGCAAGCGTGGATGTACATTCTCTGGTCTTTTAGTTCCTCTAGTCCCTCCTCTGAATTAGGGACTATGCAAAAGCTTAGCTTAGTATCACCCAACTTTGAGATTGCTCTGTAGCGGGTTACTCTGTTCAGCGGGAATGGCAAATAGAACATATCACCCGGTAGATAAACCTCAAACCCAATGGGATTTAAGTCATCAAACTGGAATATTTCTAGGAGCATACCTGAGTCCACTCTTCCAACAAGAGAAAGCCCAGCACTAAGCACAGAGGCAATATGAAACTCTCCTTTCTCTTCTAGCTCTGTTCTGATTCCCTTCTCATCTAAAAGCTCTTCTAGTGTCACACATTTGAGAAAACCAATCTAATTTTTAAACTTTTTGTAAAAATAACCCCTTTAGAGTGAATAAACATCTGGAATGCGACCCTCTTCTCCTAGAGAGTTGAGATACCCTTTCACATCATTGGCATCAAACCGGACTACAGTAGCCCTTGGTTTCTCTCCTTTTTCTATTAAACTATTTCTGAACACATATCCACCAACAGATTTACCTCTCCTTAGTTTTTCTATTGTGTGAGTCACATTTACCCTACTCACACCAGATAGCAATCCAAGCTGTGCCTGAGTTGCTTTTACCTCATAAAACCTATTTCTTTGCTTGGATGGACTCTTGAATGCCAATCTTATCAGCTCTTTTAATACCCTGCTTTCGTACCCCGGGATTTCTGCTTGTATTAGCTTCCATGCTGCCAATGCTTCTCTTTTCTGTATTAACTCCCAAAGCTCTCGGTTTGCCATTGGGTTATCCCTCAAGGGCTCGTACATTTGAGCACTACTTAAAAAACATACTCTATTATCAAGCTCTAATCCAATGTATGCAACTGAATAAGCCTTTGGTCTTGGTACAATAAACACTTCCCCTTCCATATAAATATCAATCCCTAGTATTGGTTTCTTCCCATAATACCATGTTTCCATTACCCTTCCTTTTGTCACCAAACCTACGAGGGGTGGCTCTTGTGAGAATACCCTTGATAGATGCTTATGGGTCACTATCTCTCCATGCAAGAGCAGCTCTTCATGTGCGTCCTGTTCTAGAGCCTTAATAATCTCTACCAAACCCATTAGCCACTTGTAAGTAGAACTAATCTTTAAACTTTACCTTCTTCTCTCCAGTCTCCAGCATGCCACTTTGACCTTTACAACCGGCTTTTTGTGGTGCTTCATGCTTCTCACAAGTCGCATCTCATAGGGTAGCACATGAGTGACACTAAACCCATTGTCTCTTGAGAATGCTTCAATAAAGCCCTTGCTTGTGATTTTATGAATGCTATAAACCACATCTGCTACCTCAAATGCCTTGCTTAGGAACAATCTATCATGATGCTTTATCTTTGTGCCAAAAGGGGGGTTCTGCAATACAACGTCCACTCTCTTTGTAAATTCAGCCACATTCATCTTTAGCAATTCAAGTTCTACGCCTTCTAACATCCCTTCCACCTGAGAGATGTTATCTCTTGTTGTGTTAATAGCATAGTTGTCCATATCAACAAAATACACCATCTTTGCTCCCAGAATGGCAGCCCCTATGCCAAATATGCCAGGTCCACATCCAAGGTCTGCTATTGTCTTGCCTTGGATATCCCCTTGCATAAAAGCAAACCAGAGCACAGCTGCAGCCACCTCTGGCTCGGTTGAGTACTGCTCTAGCACAATTTTGGGGTTGTCAAACTGCTTGAGTTTAGACAGGATTATTGCAAGTTGTGATTTCGATGGCATAATCTTGCTTTTAACATGCGGTAGAAATATTTATAATATTGTTAGCATTCACAAGTGATTATGGTGTTTGTGGAGAGCTATCGGGAATAGTTGGGGTGGCTATCTATACAAGGAGTGATCATCCATTTATACCTCCAAGGGTGGTACGCTACCTCTCAGCAGATAAGACTCTAAAGGTTGCACTTGCTATTAACTCGAATGGCAAGGTTACTCGAGCGGATTACTTCGCAAAGCCAGAAACATCACAACCACCAAAAAGCTCAACTCGAGGTACCTCAACTAGAAGGGGCTTCTTCTGGCCATGGCAAAGAAAACCAAGAGGTCCTAGTTTTAGGACTTAGCCGGAAATCTTGCTATGTAAGCCCTAAGCAATTCTTCAATAAATGTGAGGGCAGAGCCCCAGAATTGAAGTATCTGATTGGGTTGTTTATAGAGTTTGTCTAACTCATAGGGGTGTGTATAGAGATGCTTAATCCTCTCCAGTGGCTCTAGGTTCATCTCAGGGAAATACCTCTGTAGCTTCCTTGTTTGTGAGAACTTCTTCCATGTTGTTATGCCGTCTATCATAAGCAGGATTTTCTTTGGCAAACTACTTGCAGTGTTTAGCGTCCTTATGAAGTCCTTTAAGAATTGTTCGTAATCAGCCCATATGTGGTACTCTGCAAACAGAAACCCTTTCCTGCACTTTCTGAGGTTGTGGCTTATTGCACTCTCTTCTCCAGTCTTAACCCTTAAGCACTCCATCTCTTCTCGATAGTCAGGACCTAAGATGACCTTACCTTCCTCTTGGAAATACATTTTGAATTCATAGGTAAATGAATTGAATCTTCCATCCCGCAGTGTCCCAAAGTCTAGTGGGGATACTTGGAAGGGCACATACTTTGGTGTGAGGGCTTCGTTTATAGCTAAAGCAACCTCTTGCATTGTTTGCTTAGGAATAACAAAATTATAGGGGAATATTAGCACTGCATCAATGTCACTCCTTCCAGGCACATAGTCTCCCCTTGCGAAAGAGCCGTACAGCATTAAACTCAGCCCATCATCACCTAAATGTTCTAAGCTTCTAACTAACCTTTCTAAGAAACCCTCGTAGTCCTCTCTCCTTGGTCTGGGTGTGTTATATCCGAGTAACACTAGTTGCAGAAATCTTGGATGATTTATAAATTTACCTTTGTAAAGTGGATACAAAACTGTTGTAATGGTTAGGGCTTGGTGAATTTGTTAGGCTAACTTTAGTAAATCAAAGTTACTACAGGGATTTTTCCATTAATACGCTTTCAATAATTACACTGTCCTTCTTTTTTGCAACCCTCTTAACAAATACGTAACCCCTCTTCCTGTAAAAAGCTTCTGAATTTAATGCAGCATGAACAAACACTTTCTTGTAGCCGCTCTTTTTGGCTTCGGTTTCTAGGCGGTTTAGAATCATTGAACCTATTCCCTTAGCTTGGTGCCCGATCTTTGTGAACAGTGTTCTTATCTCATTCTTATCGAGGGCGCCTATTCCCAACACCTTACCTTCATCCTCATAAACAAAGATGAGTATTCTTTTTGATCTTTCAACAAGGTGCTTTGGGGTCGTCTTGCTTTTGATATATTCCTTTGCTTCCAATGACAATTCAACTTGTTTGTCAATACACTCAGCAATTATTTTACTACATGCCAATGCATCTTCTTGTTTGAATCTTCTAATCATTTCGGTAATAGCTTCTCATTGGGACTTAAAAATGTTGTGCTACCAGGGAGGTAATGAGAAGCAACGAACCTTCTAACCGATTGAGGTCTAAAAGAGAAATTTTATTAATCACAACATGCTGTATTGAAAATAATGAGAAGGGATTACAAGGAGCTGTCTGAGGTAATGAAGACAACTACCGCTAAGAGCTTCAAGGACTTCATCTTGCGTCTTGTTGAGTGCTGCAACTGCCACCATTGTAACTCTCTTAAGATTTATAAAAACGGTAGCACTTCATAGAGTCGAGATTGAACTTGCTCATGCCATTTTGAATAGAGCTCTTTATCTCTTTCATAATCACCGTCATTACTATATGCGTCTCCTCTTAATTCACTCGTTATCACAAATAACTGATACTCTCCTGTGGATTCTATTCTGGATGCTTGTAGCGAAAGGTGCATATCTAAAGAGATTGCACTCTCTCCCTTAAATCCTATCTCTTGTTTTATATCAACAGGGCAATATAGTCCCAAAATAAGCTCTTTTAATTCCCCAGGTGTATCTGTTCTGATGCCATCAAGTAATCCCGTAAGTATGGTTGCTACCTCTCCAAGTGTGTACCATCTTTTTTCGCTCAAATTATACCCGCCAATGGATTCTACTGTTATAATGTCTGAAACCAGTTTGCCACTGCTTGACCAGAGTTCATATTGCCTAAAATATGGGGAATTAATCACATTCAAGAAAGCTTCTATTACTTCTATTTCGGTTAAGCCACCAATTGTGTTCAACATATAGACCACTTAGAAATGGTGAACATTTTTAAATATTTCGGTAAGCCCAACACAACGAAAAATATAAATACCCCTTTCTGATTTAAGATTATGTGTTGGTTGGCTGAGTATGGCAATCCCTAATCCTTTTAAGGGCTATGTTAGAATAGAAGAGCTAGAGAAGATAAAGGCCTCTTTTAAGAAGATTAGAGAAGACCTGGATGAGCATCTTGAAGCTATTAACCAGAATACAAATGAGATACAAAGCAACTATGAGTACATAACTTGGATAGAAGCAAAGCTCGATGCTATCAATGAAAAACTTGAGGCATTGCAGTTGAAGCTGAGTGAGATTGATCAAGGTAAGGCAAGGACTACCAAGATTGATCTGAGTCACGAAGAGAAAAAGGTATTCTTGGCAATTTACAAATACTCAGACTCAAGACGTTTCATAAGTTATTCTGAAATTGGAAAGCGCTTGGGGTTGCCCATATCCCTCGTAAGGTTTTACATCACCAACTTGATTGAGAAGAATATACCCATTATTAAGAAATACAAGAATAGAGAGGTTCTAGTTAGTCTTGACCCAGAGTTTAGGGAACTCCAGGCAAAGGCGAACATTGTGAATATTAACGAGAGTATAACTAGATTTATTTGATTAAAGTATAAGAGACTGGTTGGGCTAGCTTAGCCATGCCTTGAGCTTTGGAAGAAGTTTTTTAATCTCTTTCTCTCCGGCCCTGTAGAATGGCTCCCAGTTGTAGAACTTTATTGAATCTCCAAACCCTGGTTCAAACTTGGGTTGTAATAAGAATATATCCTCACTCAAGCATTGGAGGTTAGAAAGCTTTTCCATCATCATATAAAATGCCTCTGAAAGAACAGATATAGCAGTGAGTTTGGGTTGTTTGTGCCGGTAAACAAAGTGGTTGATATTCACAGCAATGACCTTAGCCATACCCTTCTTGAATAAAACCTCAACAGGGAGTGGCTCCAGAACACCTCCATCAATGTAATACCTTCCTCTTATTTCGTATGGTGGAAACAAACCTGGAAGGCAAATGGATGCCATCACTGCGTCTAGGAGGTTGCCTTTGGTGAAGTATGTTGGCTCGTGTGTTTTGAGATTTGTGGCACACACCACAAGTGGTATTTTGAGTTTTGAAAAAGTGGCATCTTTAAAGAAGTGCTCTTTCAAGAATTGTTTTATTTTTACACCCTTGATTAATCCCCTCTTTGGATGGGCTAAGTCAACAAGCTTTAGAAAATCCTTTCTCTCCATTTTTTGAATCTTTTGAATCAACGAGTCAACCTCTCCATGGAGACAGAAGTATGCCCCTACCAAGGCACCCGCACTAGAGCCACTTACCATGCTTGGTGTTATACCGGCTTTGAGAAGTGTTTGGATGATTGCTATGTGGGCATAACCTCTTGCTGATCCAGAACCCAGTGCTAAGCCTATTTTTGTCATTTCTACTAATGGTTGGTTTGTGTATTTAAAGTTTGATAACTACTTTTGCATAGATAAAATTTTAAAAGAGAATAATTTAGTTACTATTTGCTATGGTTAACAGTTATCGTAGGAAGAGAATTATTTCTCTCAGCAAGAAACCTGAACTTAGTTTGAGGGATATTGCCAAGCGTGTTGGTGTATCTCATGAAACAGTAAGGCGTGTTCTTATTGGAGTGGGAAACCATAATGAGTGGCTCGCAGCTCGAGAAGAGTATGAAGCAATGAAGAAGCAGAATGGGGTAGATAGCAAGAACGGAATGATAGAAAGATTGGTTAATGCTATGTTTCGATTGTGTGTTGGAAGAGCTAGAAGAGAAGACCTTGCACTCTGTAAAACTCTAGTGTTATTTCATTCTAGGCATAAGCCTCTGTGCCTTGAATTTGATGTGGTGTATAACTTATTACGAGACTATTATAAAGCTCGTGCTTCTCCTGAAAAACCCACTCTTTCAGAATTGGGTGCACCCTACGGACTACCGTTCCATAGGGTATCTAAGTTGCTTAGAGCGGTAAATGAAAGGGCATATTACTCTAGAGAGTCACCGAGATGCCTTTCAGTGTATGAAAAGAAGAGGGTTGTGGCAGCATGTTTAGCAGACACTGGATTGAGCCTTGCTGACCGCTCATTGCTCCTTGGCTACCCCCCACATATTGTCCGTGCTTATGCTCGCAGACTTGGGCTTTCCTGTTTTTCTTACCAACCGTTGAGACCCAAGGGTTCGAAACACCCCTTCTCATATGTTCAGGCGTTGGAACTATATGGAGCATTTGACTTGGGTTTCTCGTTAGAGGATATTGTGTGTCTTTTTGAAGGTGTGAGAGAGAAAGAGGTAAATGCACTCCTCTCAGTTAGGCCCATGGTAGAATTGGAAGTGAAACGCTTTAGAGATTTTGTAAAACTCGTGGATTTAATGGACGCACTTGAACTTGGCTATACACCAGCACAAGCTATGTTCCTTGCAAGTGTAACAGCAGAGCTTTACACCTCGCTTATAAACAAGAGGGAAGAATTGCAAGAGGCATACAGCAGGTTAGATATTAGGTAGCGAGCCATTATGCTTCACAAACTAAAAGAGGTCAATTTCCCCAAAAATAGTCTGCCCCATCAACAATTAGAAGGTGTTTGTGCTCACTTCCAGTGTTGGCATACATGTGTGCAAGCACATCTGGCAATTTCGATGCATGTATTCCCAACGCAGTATAGAAATTAAGCGAAGTTGCGAAAGATAGTGAGCAATTTGAGAGCTAGCCATTTAGAATTCTTCAAATATTCTTTTCCCATCAACTTTTTTCATATTCAATAATACTTTTTTATCTTTGTTGATATAAGAGGCAACAATTTTTCCTATGAAAATAATATGGTCTCCAGAATCAACCTCTTTGAATAATTTACATTCAAAATTTATTGTTGCGT
>QMQS01000037.1 GCA_003650585.1 Candidatus Woesearchaeota archaeon | reverse complement strand
TGCAACCACGCAGGCCCTAAATTTTTTTATTTTATTCATTACTATTTTATTCTCACTGCCTCGAGGTTGCGAGGTGCAATTGTCTCTATGCGGAATCTCTTATGTATAGAACTCGTGAGGTTTAGTGCCTTGCTGTTCTCACCATGATTGATTATAACCTTGCTGGGTCTTGGGTTGCAACGCTGTATGAAATTCATCAACTCGTTCCTACCAGAATGACCAGAGAGCCCGTTTATTGTGTAAACCTCCATTTTTATCCTAACCAACTCCTGGTTGGAGCCATTGGAGGTCATGATTATCTCTCGCTCACCCCGCTGTATCCTCCTACCAAGTGAGCCAGCACCCTGGTAACTTACAAACACAAGCGAGTTCTTTGGGTTGTCAGCGAGATGGCGTAGGTATTCCACTGAGGGCCCACCAACAAGCATACCTGAGGTCGCAAGGATTACGCATGGCCCCATCTCCTCCACAACCTTCATACGCTCCCTTTGAGAACCAATGCGTTTGAATATAGGGGAAAGGAAGGGGTTGGTGTCCTTATGGAATATCATCTTCTTGAGCTCACGGTTCAAAAACTCAGGGTAGGTGGTATGGATTGCAGTAACATCCCAAACCAATCCATCAATTATTAATGGTACCTCTGGTATGGCTTTCTCCTTTATCATGCGCTCCAAAAGCACCATAACCTCTTGGGCACGACCCACTCCAAGAGTCGGGATTAGCACCTTGCCCTTGCGCTTGATTGTTTTGGCTATGATGTCCCTTAACTCTGCCTCGCAGTCAGCCCTGTTTGGGAGCACATCATCCTTCCCACCGTAAGTGGACTCGATTATCATTGTCTCCAATCTAGGGAAGACTGTAGCTGAGGGGTTGAGCAACTGGGTTTTACCAAACTTCATATCCCCTGTGTATAACAGATTGTGCAAACCATTTCCGATATGCAGATGCACCATTGCACTCCCAATCACATGCCCTGCATTGTAGAGTGTAATCCTCAAGTCAGGTGTGATGTCAGTCACCTCTTCGTATTCTAGAGTGATGGTGTGCTTCACCATCTCTTTTATCTCCTCTTGCCCGAAGAGTGGCTTCTTGTTCTCAGAGCGCATTATCTTAACATAATCCAGCAAGAGCAGAGCAGCAACATCCCTTGTTGGCTTTGTACAATAGACAGGCCCTCTGTAGCCAAATTTGAAGAGGTATGGCACAAAACCGCAGTGGTCTAAGTGCGAATGACTTATGATAACAGCATCCAACTCGTTGATGTTGAATTCAGGGGCGTCAAGGAATGGGTAAGCATCCTTTTCACTCGCAGCCACATCTATACCGCAGTCCAGCAACACCCTGCTCTCCTGTGTTTGCAGGAGTATACAAGACCTGCCAACCTGCCTACCACCACCGAGAATAGATATCCTCACCCACTCGTGTTTTTTCTCGCGAATCCAGCCATCATATATCCTATGACCAACCTTATCCAGGAATCTTCTACGATAGTCAGAATTCTCATACAGCACCCCACGGATGTTCTCGATTAGGGCAGACTTTATAGGTGGTGTGCGCCTGATGACAGGCACCCAGAATGTGGTTTCCCTTATTTTGGATAGTATCTCTCCCTTTTTACCTATTGCCACGCCAGGCTTCTCAGCCTCAATTATGACCTTTGAGCGTTGTGAGTCAAATATGATATTGGTAACACCCGCTTCCTCGGGTATCATCTCCTGAATCTTACTCTTTGCTGTTTCAATATCAACGCACACAGCAGGGTCTGGCCTAAGCTCAATTCGCTTCTTTATCTTGTTCACTATCTCCTTTATCAACCCTCCATTGTCTAAGAAGAAAGACCTGTCCTTGGTGTAGAGCACTATATTTGCGCCCTCAAAACAGGCCTCACTAATCTTACCCTCTGGTATATGCTTAAGTATCTCCTTTATTATGTCTGGCACAGAAATACACCTTTTATTTTGTCAGATCTACCTTTATCTCTTTTTCAATCACTTTCTTGATGCCATCTTTGGTAATCGTGACCACTTCTAGCCCTGAGCCAGAGGCAGTGTCCCTGCGTAGAGCTGCATTCACTGCTTTGACAGCAAGTTTAACTCCCTCATCAACCGATAACCCTTTCTTATAATCACTCTCTAACACACCGTATGCCGTGACTGAGCCTGAGCCAGAGGCAACGAAGTCCTCTATCTCTGTTAAAGATCCGTCAGCAAATATATCAAAGAGTGCAAAACCCTCTTTTGCTATCCCGCCCATGATAAAGTGGGATATGCTTGGTATCGGTGATAATCGCCTCACGCTTGAGTATATAATCCCTGCTAGGAAATTGGCTACCTCCTTAACACTTGCCTTTCTTCTGGTGGCAATGTTCTTGAGGTTTATGTTCGCCTTAAGAACCTTTATGATAAGTTGGGCATCTGACACACTACCAGAGATGGTAACAGCAATCTCTGGGGTTATCTCGTGTATCTTCTTGGCTTTTTTGTCTGCAATAAAGTTTCCTATGGTGGCCCTCCTATCTGCTGCCAAAACCACACCGTCCTTGCAAAGGATACCAACTGTGGTTGTACCGGTTTTCATAACATTTTGATTCCCTTCCATCAGTCTAACACCCTCTTAGAAGTTGTTTCATTTTTCAGAAGAACTATAGTTTATGAATCAAGAGAGGTATTTAAATTTTTCGGAAACATTAGATGTAAGGTAAACCTCACCTATATGCTCCTATAGAAAGAGGGGGATTAATGTTTGGTTATATAACTCCAAGAGCTTTTAGAATAAGGAAGAGTATAATTATCAGGATTACCACCTTAAATATGTCAATTATATCAGTGTTCGCTTTTCCCCTCTTATTCATTTTGAGATACTCTATTTCTTTTTTGAGTTCTAAAAGTTGTTTGCTATATGACAATTCATTCTTCAGTTTATTTAAATCTTTTTCTACTCTCTCAATCCTCGATGTGTATTGGTCAATGTAAATCATTACCACTGAGATGATAACTGCTGCTGCACCCCAAATTAAGAATATCACTTTTTGCTCTACTTCTTTAAAAAATGATAGAAGTGTTAAAAAGAGACCACCACCACCGATTACATAAGATAAATAATCCCTGTTTAAGCTCATTAAATTGTAAGCATTTCTACGCTTTTATATACTTTGCCTTATTCCTAGCAAATTTTTCGGAAACATATGAGCCAAGGCTGCTATGAGACCCCCAACTCCTCCAGCGCCTCGAGAGCAGACACCAATTCATTCTTTTGAATAAGTATAAGTGTGTCCGTCCAGCAACTGTATGTCTCTATTATGTTTATATTGCGCTCAAACAGCTTCTCATATATATAAAACACCACCCCCGGCGTGCTCTCTATCTCCTCAGGGCTCTTTATCCTTATCTCCACCAGGTTCTCATGCTTTTTAGAGAAAGGGGAGCCAAGCTCTGTGTCTGTTATAAGCAGATAATACTCAAAGCCCTTAATTATGTGAACATACCCTGAAAGCTCCTTTATGTACTCACTAAGTCCCTGATTGAGCACATACACATTAATTCCTGTCCTTATCTCCAACCTAGAATTGCTCAGCACTCGCTGGAGTTTGGTTGAGATATCCTGTACCCCCTTAAGTGTCTTGCTATATCTCCTGATTGCAACCATTACAGCATCAAAGTTCTTTATATTGAGCTGTGCTTGAACTCGTCTCGCAAGCGAGGAGTAGTTAACCAAATGCTGAGCTAAGCACACCCTAATGTATGGTTGCTTGTCTAACCATTTCGCAACCTCTCTTGCTATAGAATTCTTCTCTTTTCCTTGGCTCATATCAAATATTAGTCATTTATTATTTAAAAACGTTTTGTTTTGGACATAATATATTTAATATATTACATTTTTCCAAGATTTATGGCAAAGATAGTTTTGGCTTTCAGTGGGGGTTTAGACACCTCAGTAATACTAAAGTGGTTGGTGGAGAAGGGCCATGAGGTAGTGGCTTATGTGGCTGATGTTGGACAGAAGGAAGACTTCAGCTATATAAAACACAAAGCACTGCTATTGGGTGCATCAAAGGTTTACATTGAAGACCTCAAAGAAGAGTTTGTTACAGAGTATATTTTCCCAGCACTAAAGGCGGGGGCAGTGTATGAGGGCCGCTATCTCTTAGGTACAGCGCTTGCTAGACCATTAATAGCCAAAAAGCAAGTGGAGATTGCGAAGAAAGAGGGCACCAAGGTTCTTGCCCATGGCTGTACAGGCAAAGGAAACGACCAAGTGAGATTTGAGCTAACCTGGCTCAAGTTTATGCCAGACGCGACAATAGTGAGTCCATGGAAGGATAAAGAGTTTATTACCAAATTCAAAGGGAGACTAGACCTAATAAAATACGCCAAAGCCAATGGTATCCCTGTATCAAGCACTCCAAATAAGCCCTTCAGCATGGACGAGAATATAGCTCATACGAGTTATGAATCTGGCATCCTAGAGGACCCAAAAAAGGCACCACCCTCAACAATGTTCAAGGGCTTTGTGCTTCCACAGAATGCCCCAGACAAAGAAACCAAGCTCATAATTGAGTTTGCTCAAGGTGTCCCTATAAAGGTGGTTAATCTGGAGAGTAAGCGCGAGATAAACGGAGCTTTAAAGCTGTTCGAGTATCTCAACATGATTGGCTCTAAGAATGGTATAGGGATGGTGGACATGGTTGAGAACCGTTTCATTGGCATCAAATCCCGTGGAGTGTATGTGGCACCAGCCGCAACCATACTCTGGGCAGCCCACAAAGACCTAGAGAGCATTACCCTGGATAAAGAGGTTTTACACCTAAAGGAGCTGTTTGCACCAATCATCGGCACCCTTATCTATAACGGGTTGTGGTATTCTCCTGAGATGGAGGTGCTTATGGCTGCGATCCAGCTGAGCCAAAAGGGTGTTTTAGGGAAGGTATTTATCACACTCTACAAAGGCAATGTGATAATCACTGGTCGCCAGTCTGAGAATTCATTGTACCATCAGGGACTGGCTTCAATGAATGAACATGGAGACTTTAACCCTGAGCATTCAGAGGGGTTCATAAAGACACTAGCATTGCGCTTAATGGTGAATGGAAAATGAAGCTATGGGAAACAGAAGACACAAAAATAAACAAGGAGATTGAGAAGTTCACTGTTGGGGAGGATTACAATATTGATATGAGCATCATTGTGTACGATTGTAAGGCTTCTATTGCACATGCCAAGATGCTTCACAAAATGGGCATACTTAGCAAAGGAGAGTTAACCCAGCTGGTTGATGCTTTGAATGTGATAATTGGACTAGTCAAAGCAGGACACTTCCAGATTAAGATAGAGGATGAGGATTGCCACACAGCGATCGAGAATTTCCTTGTGGCAAAGCTGGGCAAATTGGGTGAGAAGATTCACACCTTCCGCTCTAGAAATGACCAGGTTGTAACAGCGCTGAGACTGTACTACAAAGATGAAATATCTAAGGTAATCGAATTAGTGAATGAACTAATAGAGGGACTCCTCATATTTAAAAACAGATTCATAGGAGTAAAATTACCGGGCTACACCCACACCCGTAAAGCAATGCCCTCATCAATTGGCATCTGGTGCGATTCTTTCATAGCATCCATGGAAGACAACAAGGCACTGCTTGGGTTTGTCAAAACCCTTATAGACCAATCCCCCTTGGGTACTGGTGCGGGGTATGGGCTGCCTGTAAGCATTGATAGGAGTTTCCTAGCCGAGCAACTGGGGTTCAAAAAGGTACAGCACAGCCCCTTGTATGTGCAAAATAGCAGGGGCAAATTTGAAGCCACAATACTCCATGCACTATCTCAGGTTATGCTTGACTTGAACAAGATGGCTACCGATTTTATCTTGTTTTCACTTGAGCATTTCAATTACTTTCATTTGCCTGATGAGCTGTGCACTGGGAGCTCTATCATGCCCCATAAGAAGAACCCTGATGCATTGGAGCTAGTTAGGGCAAGCTATCACAAACTGCTTGCCATGGAAGCCCAAGTTAAGACCACAATAGCCAACCTAATCTCGGGGTATCACCGTGACCACCAGTTAACCAAGAAACCAGTAATAGAGGGGTTTGCCCTAACAAAAGAGTGCCTAAAAATTATGGGCTTAGTGGTCGCCAGCATCGGGGTGAATAAGGGGGCCTGTGAGAGTGACTTAACACCAGAACTGTTTGCGACACAAGAGGCATATGAATTGGTCATTAAACAGGGCATTCCGTTCAGAGAGGCATATAAAAAGGTGGCTAATTTGATAAAGCTCATAAACCCAGAGTGAACACCAAGATTGGTTGAGAGTAAGAGAGCCACACAATTTTTTCCTTTTTTATTTTTTAACGAAACATTTATATACCAAATAGTGCACTATTCTACAAAAAATATCTATACTAGTTTACAAAAAGATGGCAAGCACTTTTCGTGGAGTCATAGAGTTCATGAACAAAATAGGGCTCTATGATGTAGTTCTCCCATTTCTACTGGTCTTTGTTGTGGTTTTCGGTGTGTTAGAGAAATCCAAGATATTCGGTACAGTCAAGATTGATGATGTAGAGACCACAAAGAAGAACCTCAATGCAATTGTGGCCTTTGTGGTGGCATTCTTTGTTGTGGCATCAGTGCGGCTCGTTGATATAATAACCCAGGTGTCAGCCAACACAGTCACAATAATGCTATTCACATTCTTCTTCCTCATCCTCGTTGGCATGCTTGTGCAGGGTGAGAAAGGGATTGAGTTAGAGGGTGGGTGGAAAATATTCTTTTACATAATCATCCTAATTGCATTAATACTGATATTTATAGGAGCCCTTGGCTGGCTACCAAAGATAGGAGAGTATATAAGCCAGTTCTGGGAAAACGAGATTGTGGCAAGCGTAGTACTGCTGATAATAGTGGTTGGGTTTATGTTTGCAATTGTGGGCGGTAGCCCAAAGAAATCAAAATCAGACTAGGAGGTAAAACAAAATGGCCAATTTCACAGACCTTTTCGCTTGGTTCGATAGATTGGGAGTTACTGACTCATTGCTACCCTTCCTTTTGGTGTTTGCAATTGTGTTTGCAGTACTCCAACAGATAGAGCTCTTTGGCACTGATAAGAAAAACATCCACTTTGTACTGGCGCTGGTGATGGGGCTTTTGTTTGTCATACCGCATGTAACCAATACCTACCCATCAGGGGCTGACCCTGTAGAGATAATCAATAGGGCAATACCACAGGTGGGCATAGTGGTGATTGCAGTTATAATGGTGCTCCTGATAGTGGGTGTGTTTGGTGCAAAACTTGATGTAAAAGAATCTCCGCTTGCTATGGTGGTTGTCCTGCTTGCATTTGGTTTGGTGATATATATATTCGGCTGGGCAGCCAATTGGTGGGGCGGAGCGAGCTTCCCACGATGGCTCGGGTTCTTGGGCAATCCAGAGACACGGGCAATGCTTATTATACTTGCGGTGTTCCTCTTAATAGTGTTCTTCATCATTGGTGGCGGCACCAAAGAAAGCAGAGCAAAGAAGGGCTTTGGCAATGTGCTTGACTGGTTCAAGAGTATGTTAAAGTAAAATGGCAAACCCAATAAATGTGGCACTGTTGGACAAGTTCTCTGTAATCTTTATTGCAATATTCCTCTTTGCCATTGTGTTTGGGATTCTAGAGTTGGTTAAGCTCTTCGGCTCGGATAAGAAAAACCTGCACGCAATTATTGCTGCAATAATTGCTCTGATTGCAATAATCAACCAAGACATGACCGCCATGGTGAAGATGTGGCTCCCTTGGATAGCCCTCATGATTGTGTTCTTCTTCTTCATGTTTGCAATACCCCTATTCATGGGGCTAAAGCGGGACGAGATACTCACAGCAATAGGTGGACCAAAGAGGCTCAGTGCTGTTTGGTGGGTGTTGGGTGCTATGATCTTCTTGGTTGTGTACTCACTCGGAAACCTTTACGGTGAGGGATTGCTCCATGGCGAGGTTAGCGGGGCAAATGTCACCCAGGTGAATGTAACAGCAGGCGAGAGTTTCAAAGGGAATGTGTTCAACACAGTGTTTAACCCAAAGGTGCTGGGTTTGTTCTTTCTAATGCTACTGGTTATGCTGGCAATAACCTATCTCACCAGGGACTAACTACTTCTTCTTTCGCCTTTTCTTAGAAATACCCTCTGTCACCTGGGAGAGCATTTTCACATTGTCAGTGAACTGTGGCAGAACATCCTTAAAAACCATCTCCATTGCCTTCAGTTGAGCACCAACATTGCCCATACTCTTATCATACTGCTCCACCTTTCTCAGGATTGCTGTGTGGAGTTTATCAAACTCCTGCTTCAAATGCTCCAAGTCTTTAGCAATGCCGTCAACCTTCTCTGTGAAAGCATTCTTCCAGTCAATAATCTTCTCAACTGTCTCAACAAAATCCTTCCATTTTTCTTCAATTATTGTCTCTGTAACCTCTTCTATTTTTTCCACTAATTCCTCTTCTGTCATACCCATGTATGGTTGTTGATAACCCTGTGGATAATCTAGCTGTTGGGGTGGTTGTGCTCCACCGCTATAGAAATCCGGCGCCGGCTCTATCTGTGATGGCCCCAAGTCCAGTGGCTTGTCTGGGGCTCCCTCCATTGGCTTCATGCCAGCATCTGTTGCCTCTCTCAAGTCGCATTGGTTGAGTGCATCGAAAATTTGGGTTATGGTGTAGCCGTCCTTCTGTAATGCCTCAACAATCTGGTTATTAGAAAGCCCCCTCTTCCTCATGTCAAGAATCTTGTCAATAGGTAGCGGCTGCTTCACTGCCTTCTTGGCTGCATCATCCCTCTTTTTTTCTCCTCCAAACAAACCCATCTTAATAACCTAAAAAATTCCAACACCCTATTTAAATTTTTCTATTTCTTGGCTTTTCGTGATTGTAGCTGTTTCCTTAC
>QMQS01000036.1 GCA_003650585.1 Candidatus Woesearchaeota archaeon | reverse complement strand
GGGGGATATTATTGGGGTTTTTCTAATTGCTTCTATCAATGCCATGGCTTGTTCCCTTGTGAGTGACTTGGGCTTGGCTGTTGGTAGTATGGCTGCATTCTCAAGAATCCTTTTGGCAGTGGTGGCTCCAACACGAGAGAATTCGTTCATTAAGAAGGGTACCATTCTCTTATAAGTTGTCCACTTGAGCATGTTCATCAATCGCCCAAGCTCAACCCCGTATGGGTGGGGCTTT
This sequence comes from Candidatus Woesearchaeota archaeon, assembly GCA_003650585.1. GTDB lineage: Archaea > Nanobdellota > Nanobdellia > Woesearchaeales > B29-G15 > B29-G15. The sequence continues at coordinate 8,687 of QMQS01000036.1, read as the reverse complement.
ATCCCTTGTGGCTGCTTTGGGATTTCTTCCGAGGCGCGCACAAAAATCTCTTGCTTAAGCTCAGGGTTTGTGTAAATAATTGTGGCATGGGGGTTAACAATAGCGGTTTGCCTTAGGTATTCATCCACTGAGATGTCCCCCTTTTTGTAATCCGCTTCAATATCCAACTCCAAAACAGTGCCGTGGGGCTTGTCCCACTCAACTATACCCTCCTCAACAATCTCGGGCTTATTCTTTCTGGTATCAATCTTAATCACATAGTAATGGGCTGGCTCTGTCTCATGAATCCTTGAGATTATCTTTATCCCACGACCAGTTGTTAGCTGTCCATATAATGCTGCTGCAGATATGCCAATGCCCTGTTGCCCCCGCTGTTGCTTCAATACATGAAACTTGCTCCCATAGAGCAATTTCCCAAATATGGGAGGTATCTGCTTTTTGACAATCCCTGGCCCATTGTCGCTCACAATTACCCTGTAGATATTGCTTCCCATGTGAATGATTTGGACCTCTATCTCTGGGAGTATCTCTGCCTCATCACAAGCGTCAAGGGCATTATCAACTGCCTCTTTGATGGTGGTTAGGAGTGCTTTCCTTGGATTATCAAACCCTAGGAGGTGCCTGTTTTTCTCAAAGAACTCAGCCACAGATATTTCTCGCTGTTTCTTTGCCAACTCAACTGCCTTTATATTGCTATTCATCTTTGTACCCCTCCTTCAGATAATCCTGTGAGAGTAGCTCCCTTGCAGAGAGCTCGGTACGCTTCTTCTCCAACCACTTATAAACATTGGAGTGGGGTGAGCCATGCACAAGGTTTAGCACCGCCCTTTTGGCAATCATTACATTCTCTGGTCTACCTATTATGCTTATTGTTTTACCATATACAGATATAAATGATTCAGTGAGGTGCTCTATAAGCTCCCTACACTTGCCCTCTTCACCTATAACCCTGCCCTTGACCCTCACCATCTGTCCCTTTTTAACGAGGTTACGCAGCTCAATTATCTCCAAAACATAATCGCTCTTTAGCAACAGCATTGCCTTTTTGGGATTAAAGCCTCGTGCTATTGCCTTGATTATTTGTTGTACGTCAAAGAGTTTAAGCGGGTCATTTCCATAAATAGATACAAGGTTCTCTTTTGTGTTCACTTGGAGTTTGCAACCCGTGGCACTCTCTATCTCTGACTTTGTTTCTCCCTTTTTACCGATTACAACAGCAATCCTCTCCCGTGGGACCTTTACCTGTGTGCGATACTCCTCATCCATAATTTAGGAACCAAAAACCACTTGCTTTTAAATTTTGTTATAAGCTGAGCAATGCATCTGGGAATGGGTTGAAGTGTGCCTCCCTGAAAGCGATTAGGGTTTGATAGTCCCTTATTATCTCAGAGAAATGGGCTTTCAAGCCTGTGATTGTCTCGTGAAAGTTCTTAGGTGAATTTGACATAATCTTGATTACCACATCCCAGTAACCCAGGGTCTTTTTTGCAGAGAAAATGAATGGATGCGAAATCGAAAAATCAATGAGGCGCTTCTCTGTGCTTGGGTCAAGTGAGCTCAGGTCTGCCTCAAAACTATACATGTGGTATTTGAGCATGCTATAATTGAGGGCTATGGTGAACTTCTCTATCAATTGGCTCTTGAGCATTCGCTTTATCCTTAAGCCGACTGCATCTGCACTTAGGTTTACTCCAGGGGCAATCTCATAGGTTGAGGCTCTACAATCCTTACTCAGATGCTTTAGTATTAGTAGGTCTTTTGTGTCCACCTTTATCTTGGGTTTTTCAGTGTAGGGCAATTGCCTAAGCAGCTCGAGGTAGGATTTATCCTTCTGGAACTCCAAGGGGCAACAATCCTTGAGGTAGCTCTTTATAATAGGGGTTTTCTCTTTTTGGAGAATTATATCCCTAAACTTGTCGGTAATGCTAAGGTCTATCTCATCAAACTCCCTTATATCCCTGGCCAATACTGTTATCTCCACGTCCCATCTGTCACTATACTCAATCACCCTCTCGACATTTGGGTGGGCCTTAATCTCTTCAAGCATCTCATCCTGCTTTTCCTTTTTGGCTTCATCAAGTAAAAGCTTAATCTTGAATTCCTCAAAACCCAGCATTCTGAAATCTATTTGTGGGAAAAACCCCAGCACGAGCCCCCTCTCTTGCAGCTTGGTTATCCTATACTTGACAGCATCTTTAGAGAGCATTACTTCCTTAGCCATCTGGGTGAATGGAATCCTTGAGTTAACCAGAAGGAGTGAGACAATACGCATGTCCTTTTTATCAAGCTTGATGCTACGAGTTTCTGTTTCATTAATCCTCTGTATAGAAATAAACTCAGGCATATCCTTCTGAAAAACCAATTTATTATTTAATTTTTTCGGTAAAGGAGTAATATTAGGGTTTAATTTATTGGGTCCCCACTCAAATTAAACACAAAGTTTTATTAATCTGATGTGAGCTACACAAAGCGATGTTTGCCATCGTGGTGTCAAAGAAGGACTTGGCAGGTATGAACATTAAGCAGTGCCTATTGAAACAATTTGATTTTAAGCCAACTGGAAGCAGGTTTGAGGGCTCTCCTATCTATTCATACAAGGGAATTACTCTTTACACCACAAGTGAGGAATCCATTAATTGTGAGCACATTGACAAAAAATTAAATGCTAAGCTGATTGTGTTTGCCACTAAGCACAGGTCAGAAGCAGGTCGAGCCTCATTGAGTGTCCACGCCCCTGGCAACTGGGGAAAGGCAGAGCTAGGTGGTATGCCTCAAAAGTTGTGCATTGCACCTGCTTTGTACATGAAAGCCGCTTTTATTAACCTCGCCGAGAATGCAAGCCACCTTAGCTATGAAATCACACTTGAGGTTACACACCATGGTCCATACTTAACCAACACCCCTTGCTTTTTCATTGAAATAGGCTCCTCAGAGAAACAATGGCAGGATGCAGAGGCAGGCATGGTTATAGCCCGCACAATTATTTCTACCCTTTTAAACAAGCCTCAGGAGGCTATTCCTTGTATAGGATTTGGTGGAGGTCATTACGCCCCTTATTTCAACAAAATAATGCTTGGCTCTGGCTATGCTTTGGGCCACATCTGTCCAAAGTATGGCTTAGAGGGGCTTAATGCTGAGATGGTGTCTCAAGCGATAGAGCGTACTGTACCAAAACCAAACCTCGCGTTGCTTGATTGGAAGGGTTTGGGGCCAAGAAAACAAGAGCTATTGGAGATCTTGAAGGGGCTTGGCATTGAGCATCTCAGGTGCAGGAAGGTGCTCAAAACAAACATTTAAATATCACTTAACCTCTTTTCTCTTGCATGAGAATAATAATTGTGGGCGGTGGAGAGACCGGTAGAGCTCTCTGCAATATTCTCACAAAAGAGGGACATTCTATAACCCTTATAGAAAAGGACCAGGAACTGGCAAAAGAGATTGCAGAGAAGACCAATGCTTTAATCATTGGGGCTGATGGCACTGAAGTGCAGACAATGGAGGAGGCTAAGATATCAGAAGCAGATGCAGTGGTTGCAGCAACCAATGATGACAAGTCAAACCTTATGGTGTGCGAGATCGCTAAGAGCTTTAATGTTCCAAAAATAATAGCCAGAGTAAATTCGGTTAAGAACGAGGAGCTTTTCACCAAGATGGAGTCCATGGAGATAATCCCTGTTGTGGGGCTCACTGTTGCGAATATTAAGAACATACTTGAGAGTGAGGGGTTTAGAACAGTCTCGGTTGTGGGCTCTGGCGAGGTTGAGATTATTGAAATCAAGGTTAATAAGGATTCAAAGCTAATTGGGCAACCTGTTAGCAGGATAACAAAAGGGGTGGTCAGTTTAATCACAAGGAGGAACTTTGTTACAATACCAAAGCCCACCACTAAGCTTGCAGAGGGGGATCTGGTGGTGGTTACTGTGAAAGTGGAGGACATTCCTTCTGTGGTTAAGCTGTTTGGTAGCAAATGAAGAATGTAGTGACATATCTTGGAGCAGTGCTGAAGATTTATTCACTCTTTCTCTTACTACCCATTGTTGCGGCAATGATAGTTAAAGAAGACCCAAGCCTCTTTATTATATCTGTAATTATAACCCTAATAGTGGGAATATGCATACAGGTTTATGCCAAGAGAAAGTATAAAGAGTTTGAGTTTGAGGTGCTTTCGCTTGGAGAGTGCTTCCTACTCACTGGCGTCTCATTCATAGTTGTCTGTATAATCGGGTGTATTCCATTTCTGTGGTATTTTGGGTACAACATATTGGATGCACTATTCGCTTCTGTCTCAGGATTCACAACAACAGGCATGGGGATGTTTGCTTCCCCCTTTGCACTACCCAAAAGTCTGTTGCTCTGGTACTCAGAGACGCAGTGGATTGGGGGTCTAGGCATTATTGTACTATTTCTCTTTCTCGTTACAAACCTAATAAGGAAACATGAGAGTGTGGCAAAGCAAGAGGATGAGCTAGAAACACATTACAGTCTGCTAAAGGCACAGGGATACAGCGAGCGGTTTGAGGTTGGCATAGGTAAGGTAACCACAAGAATTTTCTATGTTTACCTCTTCTTTACTGCAATAGGGTTTATCTTGCTCACTGTTGCTGGGCTTGGTCCTTATGAGAGCATAGTGCTCACCTTCTCGACAATCTCAACTGGTGGTTTCTCGAATCTAAATGTGATGGAGTTCTTCAATACTAGAGTAATATTTGTGCTGTGCTCTATTATGCTAATTGGTGCCATATCATTCCTTGTCCATCTAAAGCTTCTCAGGGGCAATATTCGGGCCTTCTTTGCCAATGTGAGGTTTTATGTGCTGCTGATAATTGTTTTCACTCTTTTAGCTCTTAGTGTTTCGTTTAAGCCAGAGACTGCTTTCTATGTTGTGTCTGCTCTCACCACCACAGGTCACACAATACCGCACACAATGCCACCACTAGTTTTCTTATTGATAGTTGTGGGTATGCTAATCGGTGGTGGTGTGGGTTCCACTGCAGGGGGTATGAAAGTGAGCAGGGTTTACCTTGCACTAAAATCAATAGGGTGGCACATTAAGAAACTAGTCTCGCCAAAGAGGGCAGTCATTCCACTCCGCATCTATGACACCAGTATTGATAAGGATACACTCCTTTCAACCTATATATTCATGTTCACTTACCTTATTATAGTTGGGCTTGCTGGGTTTGTGTTTGTGTGGCTCGGTTTTTCACTAAGTGACTCATTCTTCAATGTGGCTTCAGCCATCGGAAATGTTGGCTTCACAACAATAGTAATACCTGACTCAAGCCCGCTTGTTAAATTATTGCTTATGGGGCTTATGGTGCTTGGTAGATTAGAGGTATTCCCAGTACTAGTTATGTTAAACAGAATTTGGTTTAGAATCAAAAAGAATTTTTAATCACTTGACTGAGTGGCTTGTTCACTGGGCTTGGTTTCTGCTCCCTCTTCAGCAGGTAAGAGCTCATCAATTATCTCCTTGGGTATCTCTGCCTCAATGAGTTTGGCTTTTATAATCCCTCGCTCTTTACCCTCCATTCTCTTAATGATAGCTTGTGCTCTCTCAATGTACTCGTGCCTTCTCTTTTCTATCTCCTCTTGCAATTTCTTCTTTTCCTCTTCGAGTGCTTTTAGCTCCTCAGCACTCAATTCAGTCTTCTCTTCTGTGATCTCCCTATCAAACTTGCCCTCGTTCACTGCCTTTATGGCATCAACTGCCTTCATTCCTTGAACAAGCACACCAAGTGAATTGCAGGTTCCAATAATCTCTTTTACCTTTGCTTTTAGGTCTTTTCCAAGGAGGGAACCCTCCTTCATTTTGGCAATCTTTATAATCTGCTCTATCCTTAAATCAGCAACTTTTTCTGCCTTAGGGTTGTGGGCACCTTTCTCAATACCTGCCTCTTTGAGTATCAGCTGCGAGGTTGGCGGTGTGCCAACCTTGATTGAGAACTCTTTGGTTTCAGTATCAACTATGACTGTTACAGGTACCTGCATCCCTTTAAACCCAGCTGTTTTGTTGTTTATTTCTGCCACTACTTGACCTATGTTAACACCCAGTGGTCCGAGTGCTGGTCCTAGGGGTGGAGCTGCAGTGGCTTTACCCCCTTCAATCAAAACCTGAATGCTCTGCTTAGGCATGCTCTCAGGTAACTTTGAACCATTTAAATAGTTTTTGGCATACTAAACAGAGCTGGTTAAGAAGGAAAATTATTTATACTGGGCTAGCTCTCTCACCCACAATGAAACGGAAACCACTTCTTAGGTTTGTGCTGCCCCTTTTTTGGAGTGGGGTGGGGACTGCACTCTTAGTGGTTCTGCTTCTTATATTGAATGTGGTTAATGATTTTCTTGAGAGCGAGGTCTTGGGTGACATACTCTACTTTTGTTGGGCTAATGTGCCATTGCTGTTAGCAATCTCATTGCTCACTGGCTATGCAGAGTTGATGTACAAGTACAGAAGAACAATAGCTATTATTGCACCCTTTCTTGGTAGCCTTGCAGGGGTGTTGATACTGCGTTTTGTGTTTGGGTTAGTGGGCATTGCCAATTTATATCTAGGCATTCAGAGCTTGGATGCAGTGGTGGGCTTGGTGCTGAATACTATGTTCCTTTTTTTTGTGGTGTTCCTTCTAATCGGTTACCTCAAGTACATCTTTAATCTTATGAAAGGGTTTCTGCTGAGATAAACAAAAGGTTTATATACATCATTCCCAGACTTAGATAGGGGGTGTTATCAAATGGCAATTGTTTGGATTCTTTTGGGTTTAGTTGGTGGATATATACTCGCGGGTTTGAAGGTTATAACAGAGTATGAGCGTGGGGTAAAATTCACCCTGGGTAAATTCTCTGGATTGATGAAGCCCGGGCTTCGGTTTGTGGCGCCTATTTTCCAAAAATACCAGAAGGTGGATGTAAGGGTTAAAACAGTGGATGTGCCTGAGCAGGATTGTATCACCAAGGACAATGTTTCTGTGAATGTTAATGCAGTTCTTTATTACAAAATAAGGAATGCAGCCAAAGCAGTGCTAGAGGTTGAGGATTTCATGTATGCGATTTCTCAACTTGCACAAACCACAATGAGGGATGTGGTTGGTGAGGTTGATTTAGACAACTTGCTTAGTGGTAGGGAGATGATCTCCAAGAGGATAAGGGAGATTGTGGACAAGGCCTCTGACCCCTGGGGAATTGAAGTGGTAAGTGTTGAATTAAAGCACATTGAGTTGCCTCAGGATATGAAGCGTACAATAGCAAAGCAGGCAGAGGCCGAGAGAGAGAAGCGAGCTGTAATAACTAAAGCAAAGGGTGAGTTAATAGCATCCAAGAACCTTGCGGGTGCTGCTAAAGTGCTCAGTGCTTCACCCGGTGCACTACACCTAAGAACACTTGCAACCCTGAATGATTTGAGCTCTGACCAGAGCAACACAGTTGTGTTTGTGCTTCCTCTTGAGGTGCTCAAGGCTTGGGGTGTTGTAGAAGAAAAGAAAACATAAAGTTTTTAAAACCTTTAATTTCTTTTCTACTGATGCATAGTAATGTTATGGGTGGTGTTTTGCCACGTGTGAGGAGGAGTAATATTGAAAGCATCCTGGCATGCACCCACTCGAGAGACCACTCGCCACTCTTAAGGATTATGTTTACTTTACAGGAGAGATACCCTAAGGTGTATGAGAGGTTCTTGGCTCCGCTGAGGGAACATCCAGCCCATTCCACGCCAGTGTCAATTTGTATGATTGCATTATACGGCTCTCTTTCTAGCATTGGGTTTGAGTTACATTCACCAAGGGACCAAATCCATGAGCTTAGCGAGTTATTAGTTGCGTGGGGCTTAGAGGTGCACAAAGAGCGTTACATTGATATGTGGTGGCGCACTGTGAAGCTAGAACAACCAGAGGTTCATCGTTTACTGGTAGAGTATGCTCGCGGTTATTGGGGGAGCAGGGATTATGTTATTGCTAGCTCAGGGATTGTTTATGCCTTGCTCAAAACCGAGGCCTTTTTGAGGTTGGGTTGCGTTAGCTTACCCCAGTTCAGATTGAGCCCAGAAATAAGACCCAATTGAGATAAACCTTTAAATACTATATTACTTTTTCTCAAAGCGATGAAGTCTGATAAACTGCTTAAAAGCGAGTATAAGCATGTATTCAGCAAAACTCCTGAGCAGTATTACCCAGTGGGTGTGCTAAAAGCAATGGGCTTTGGTAGAGCTAAATGCAAGAAATGCGGGAAGTTCTTTTGGGCGATTGACAAATCTCGGGAGGTTTGTGGCGATGCCACTTGCTCAGGGGGTTATGAGTTTTTGAAGCGCAAGATAACAGAGGTTGAGCTTAGTTATGAGGATGTATGGCGTGAGTTTAAGAAACTTTTTGTTGGGCTTGGTTATAAATCATTGAGGCGATACCCTGTTGTTGCTAGATGGAGGGATGACACCCTCTATGTGAAGGCGTCCATATATGACTTTCAGCCCCATGTGACATCTGGGCTTTCACCCCCACCTGCCAAAAAGGTCGTTGTACCACAGCCATGTCTTAGGTTTAATGACATTGACAATGTGGGCATAACAATGTCACACATGACAGGATTTGTGATGATTGGGCAGCATGCATTTATGAGCAAGGAAGAGTGGTCTCAGGAGGAGTTGTTTAAAGACATATGCAAATGGATTTTTGATGTGCTCAAGATACCCAAGGAGG
>QMQS01000035.1 GCA_003650585.1 Candidatus Woesearchaeota archaeon | reverse complement strand
CAGATGTATACATCTCATTAAAGGGAGCCATAGCCACGCTTAAGCCCCTAAACCCAAGGAAGGTGATTGTACTACCCTATGAACCAGAATTCTTAAGTACTTATTCGAGTGCGAGCTACGTGCTGTATCCAATGCTCAAGACTGGGATTGTTGTAATGGGGGAACCAGTTGAACTCCCTGAGGTTGACGAGGAGACATACATAAACCTTTGTTACGTACGTTCCTCTCAGTGGGTTATGACACTTCGCACAGCATTGGCTATTCCTGAAAGGGTGGAAAGTATGGTAAGCCACAGGAGGTATCTTTATACTACTCTCTCGCTTGAACCAAGAATCTGTCACGCTCTTCGACAAGTGGAGGAATCCAGAGCAATAGACTTTCAAGAGTTTTACCGTATGGAACCATGGCAGAAGTTGGCTCGGGATGCAGTGGTGGATAAACCAACAGTAGAACGTTTGCTTGTTGAGGCAAATTATAGGGTCAAAGAGCGGATTAAGAGGCATATGCAACTTATTTCAGGTTGATATCTGCTTTATTCCCCAAAATTTTTTAACTTTAATGTGATTACATTTCACTATGAAAAGCATAGTTGTGAGTGACTTTGATGAGTCAATACTTGAGGAGTGCTGCACTAATCTCTCAAATCAAGACAGTGTTGAGGTTTGGTCTCCTTATGAAGTGGCTTTGCTTGGTATAATTGCCCCCACTGCTGTGCAAAGGATAAACCAACACACTGGAGAAGAATATCCATATCACATTGAAAACGTCCAAAAAGAGGCATTATCACTGGTTTCCTTGTTGGTTACTACAATAGATAATTCTGTTTTTAAGGGCGTGATATCCCCAGAAATGGTTGCGAGTAAAGCGAAAGCAATGGAACGGTTGTATTCTGTTTTGGGAGAGAAGCCGCCTTTCCACCACACAAATATTAACAGCACCAATTTCCTAAAGAAGGCTTTCATGATTAAACAGATGGCTATTGAGATTGGCGCTGGATTGGCACCTCGGCAAGATGCTACACAATGTTTGGAGGAAGCGCTTGATTACCAATCATTTGCATCCTATTTTTCCAACATGTATCAAGATAACCTTATTGGAATTATTAGGTACATACCAGAATTGTTTAAACCACGACCTGGCTTTAATCTAGTCATTTTGCTGAAAGAATTCACATTTAAAGATTATAAGAGGTTGTTGAATGCAAAATTTAAGATACCTTTGCCAACGCCAATACATCTTATGTTACTCCCTACGGAGCATCTGCAGGCATTTGCATCATATTCGAGTGTAGGTTACCTTATCATAAGAACAGGAGAATCCATGTTTGCATCTGTCGATGAATTTCCTGTGGTCAAAGAGGATGATTACATTGATAGTGTGTATTTTGAACTCCCCAGGGCAATGACCACACTAAGAGGGAGTGTAAGTAGCCCAAACAAAATTAACTGGGTTGTCAATAACTCACCCTTATTCTTTCACACCTACTCTCAGCGTTTTGTAGTGAGCCATGGCTTGCTCCAGGTGGAACAACAGCGGTTTATACCTAAAGATGTGTTCTTTAGCCATTTGGATGGTGCTAAGGTATTGCCTAGCAATATGAGCTCGGATGAAAAAATGCGCCTGTTGCTGGAAGCCAATGTAAGGATGATGAAAAGAATAAAAGAACACATGGAAATAATCGCCACTGAGCCCTATATTTCTTCTAAATACTGTGCTAGCTTATATGCTCAATAATCGGTTTGTTTAGAAGCTTTAGTAAGTCTCTAATCCTTATTCTTACTGATTTGGTATGGCTTCCAGGGTTGAATTCAATGGTTTCGTTACTGAGAAGTATGCTATCAAAATATGTCTTGACATTGCAGAATGGGTGCACACACCCTTTTTGGCATTCTGCAATCTTTTCAATCTCATCCTCGTTCGCAAACCTCAGCTTCTTGGTATTCTCAAGCTTGGCTAGCTTCTTTAGGTTTAATCTCAAATCTCCACGGGTTATTGCCAGCACAAAACCTCGTTCTGATTTAAGCAAGAGGCACTTTATCCCTTCGTTTGGGGCAACCCCTCGCACCCTAGCCGCTTGCTCGCAAGTATAAACTGGCTCGTGCTCATACACCTCAACTTCAATGTTATTCTGCTTCAGAATTTTCATTATCTTCTTTTCTGCAATACTCATGTTTTTTAACAGGGAATGTTGGTTTAAAAAACTTGGCATAGCATTTAAATATCTTATCTGTTACTTTAGTCACAACATGCCAAAAATGAGGTTGGTGCTTGTGATGCTGTTGTTACTTAGTGCATGCACTCCTGAGCATCCCACTACCCTTAAACCGGTTTGCCCTGACTGTAATGTTGTGCTGGTTGTGATTGACACCCTTCGCGCCAGAGATTTGGGGTGCTATGGGTATGAGCTCAACACAAGCCCGTTCATAGATACTCTAGCCAAAGATGCTGTGGTGTTTGAGAACGCATTCAGCCAAGCCACCATCACCTTTGCCAGCCATTTCTCTATGTTTACTTCCACTTACCCCAGTTGCAGTGGAATGAAGATGATGGGGCGGGACGTTCTGCCAGAGTATGTTCTAACAATGCCCCAAGTTTTAAAGCAACACAACTACACCAACCTCTGGGCTGCTATTAAGGGTGACCCGCAGTTGCCAATAGAGGCTGGCTTGGGGTGGGGGTTTGATTACTACTTTGGACGAAATTGGAGTGTTACTGAGCAATGGCTTAGGATGCATCCCAACAAAAAGTTCTTTGTTTTTTTTCACACCTATAAAGTGCATGCTCCCTATACCCCCAAATTGAGCACCTTACAGCGCTTAAAGGAGCTGGGAGCGCCAATAAACCTATCTGACTCAAGAATGGCATACAATGAGAGCAATGTCACCATCCGATTGGCATATAGCGTAGTTACCAACAAAACCTTTATGCGTAGGTATCTCTCTGACAAGGAATACTCGGCATACCTCAAGCTGGGTTTAGACAATATGAGCGTGAAAGATGCCCTAAATGGCTTTCTTGGTTTTGTTAACACCACCTTAGCTAATAACACTGAGCTGTTTATGAAATCCCGTTCAATTATTAACTATGGAAGGTATAACTCATTCTTCGGCCAGTACAATCTCTCTAATGCTAATGACTTGCAAATTCTGAGATGGCTCTATGACGCTGAAATATTAGAGGTAGATGAAATGGTAAGTGAGTTGGTGGATATGCTCAAAGACATAGGAGCATACAATCACACAATTATTGTAATCACAGCAGACCATGGTGAGGAGTTTGGTGAGCATAGGCACTACCAGCATTGGTTCATTCATGACGAGACCACACATGTGCCTCTCATTATTCGGATACCTGGCATCAAGCCGAGGAGGGTTGCAGCAAAGGTTGAAAACCTAGACATAATGCCCACTGTTCTTAATGCAGTGGGGGCACAACCCCCGCCAACGGTCCAGGGCAAGAACCTGCTGCCATTCCTGTTGAACATCTCCCAGATTAGCGACAGAGAGGTGTTCAGCGAGCAGTATGATATGGCATCCATTAGGACAAGTAATTGGCGCTTCACCTACAACGGGGTTGGCAAGCGCAATATACTTGATGAGATTGTGCCTGAGTATGAGTTGCTTAGAATAACGCAAAATGATGACTCACCACAAAATCTCATTGGGTTGAATCATGAGATAGCAAGTATGCTCAACCGCACTCTTAGCAACTGGGTGAGTAGAAATCTTGCTTGTGCCACTCCTACGCATTCAGATTGGTGGCTCAAAGTTGACAATGCCACAAAAGAGCGGATACTAAAAACAGGTTACTGGTAATTCTGTTTGAGCCGAAGAATGCGGGGGATGGGATTCGAACCCATGAACCCACTAAGGGACAAGGCCCTGAACCTTGCGCATTTGTCCACTTTGCTACCCCCGCTCTGTGAAAGTTTGGCTTTGCTTGATTTATAAATCTTTTCAAACCATTATGGGAATTTGTAAACCATAGCGTTAATATTCATTCCTGCCCCAACAGAAGCTAGCAGAACAATATCGCCGCTTTGTATGGTGTGGTCATCCAATTCACCCTTGAGCAACAGGTCAAGCAGGGTTGGGAGTGTTGCCACAGAGCTGTTACCCAACCAAGAGATTGTCATAGGCATTATGGCTCGGGTTGGTTTTTTAATACCATACAACGCCAGTAATCGCTTTAGTATAGCCAAGTCCATCTTTTCATTTGCCTGGTGCAAGAGCACCTTGCTCACATCATCTAAAGTAATCCCTGCTTTGTCCATACTCTCCTTTACAACCTCAGGCACAAACTTGAGCGCATACTCATATACCTCACGCCCCCTCATCTTTAAGAATAATCTTCCACTTTCATAGTTTGGGTTATAGGAAGGGCCCATATGCAGCAAGAATGCATGCTCCTTTGTGTCACTCCTAGCAGCATAACTTAGTATCCCTACCTGCTCCCTTGCTTTGATTGCTTCAAGTATAGTGGCACCGGCACCATCTGCATATATCATGCTGTCTCTGTCATGAGGGTCAGACACAGCAGAAAGTGTTTCAGCCCCAATAACAAGCGCCCTCTTTGCATTCCCTGTTGTCAAGTGGAGGTTTGCTAACCACATACCGTGGAGCCAACCTGGACACCCAAACCCCAGGTCAAAGGCAACTGTGCTGGGGCTTTTTATGCCAAGTTTGTGCTTGACGCGAGCGGCAAGCGAGGGTACTAAGTCAGGTCCATATCTACCTGGCTTTACATCGCCAAAGTTGTGTGCAACTATTATTAAGTCAAGGGACTCAGGGTTAATATTAGCCGAGTCAATGGCACCTCTTGCAGCAATATAGGCAATCTCAGATCCAGTAACCCCTGGCTCTACATGTCGCCGTTCTGTTATACCTGTAATCTCCTCAAATTTCCTAATAACATCCTCATTCCTCTGTTCTATCCTTTCACCATTGGGATAAAAGAATTCATAATCTAGAAAATGTGTGTTTGGAATGCCGATTGGTGGGATATAGCTACCTGTTCCAATGATTATAGAATATAACCCTAGTTGCATGCTCCATTGCCCCCACACCTCTAAGATAATGACGCCCTGCATACATATAAATCTTTTCATTATATAAACTCAAGCTCCTTAATTCTGCGCTCTGCTGGTGTGGCATACCTGTACAATGCCCAGAACACCTTCTTGAGCCAGCTCACCCACTCCTCATCATAAATCTCATAGAATATTCTGGTGTTGTATTCAAGCTCGCCCTTTTCATACTTGCCTTTCTCTTTCTCCTCTTTCAACCTCGCCACTTTGTTGTCGATTATAAAACCCCTTAAGGGTTGCCTCCTGTGACGCACCTCTATTGCCTCCCTTCCAATCTTCTTATTTATCTTTATTATTTTGTTGATGTTCTTTATAGAGGCAATGTCCACCCTTCCCATTATTCTTATTGCAATCTTCTGGTTGGCGACCTCTTCAAGCACATCCAGTATGCAGTTGTTGCCTTCTACCACATTGATCCAAGAGAGATTGCCAGAAAAGCAGAGTATCTCGTGTTCCGCACTCCTGAACAGCCCTATGAGGTTTTGCTTTTTTGAGACAAGTACCTCTGTATAGTGCTCTGCAAAGACCCTTTTCTTGTTTGCATCAACATGGAGGTATATGTCCAAAGGGTCGAAGTCCTCTTTTCTTAGCCCAAGTCGTATTTTGTCAAAGAGCTCTTGCTTTAAGTCCTCATTTCCCAAGCTCTCAACATAGTTCCAATAAACAATCTTCAGAGCACCCCGGGTCCCCCCTCTAAATGTCTTTGTGTTGAGCAAGCCAGTCTCCTCTTTTATGCGCTCCACATAGGCATTTGCAGTGAGCCATGATTTGCCTATCAACTTAGCGATATCATTTATTGTTCTAGGCTCTTCTTTTACGAACTTGAGTATCATGCTCTTGGTCTCGGTGCTTAGCACCATGCAACCCACTAAGGGATTGTCATTTTTATAGTTTTTTATAATAAAGTTCAATATTTTCTATCAGAAATATTTATTATAATTAAAACACTATATGTAATAGCAATGAAAAACTTGTACATAGCAATGGCTAAGACAGAAGCAAGCAGGGACTGGCTCGAGCAACTTGGATATGACCAAGAGAGAGCTTACAGACGCCATCTCTTTGAGGGAATACTGGTAGCGTCCACCCCAGGTGATCTATTCAAGGGTAGTTTAATTGATTTTCTTTTCCCAGCAAATGTGGAGTACATACTCCAAGAGTTTGTGCTTGCAACAATAAGCTATATAGGTGGAAACCCTGAGGCGATTGCCCAAATTTCCAAACCTTCGGATAACCCAGCATCAAAGATGGCATCAGAGGAATTTGTTAAGAGGGTATGGGCCTGCTTTCAAGAAGAACTCAATGCCCACAGTGGGAAATTAGATGATAGAGTGGAGAGAGCAATACAGGAATTGGTTAAACCAAGAGAAACACCCCTTGATGATCCTTGGACGCTAACAGAACTCTACAGATATCTAAGTCCTATTGATTACAATGCAATGGGTGTGAGGTTTAGTCCAGGTATATATACGTATTGCCTCCTAGGGATCTACTACCCCTCTTGGATTCCGCCATTGTTTTCACTCCCATATGCTTTGGTGAAATGGATAGAGCATCAGTGGCTTCCATTATTGTCTCCAAGCGAGGTGAGAGACATCATTGGTATAGGGAAAGCAATGAGGGGCTATATGAACCGTGATATCAAAAAGTTGATTGGGTGATAAAATGGAACCTCGGTTTGAACCAATCTCAGTGGAAGAGTTGGTTGAAAGGTGCTATGAGCAGCTTGCTCCAAAAGCCAACCAGAGGTTGGGGTTTGCCTCACCACTAGAAATCAAATTAGTTGTTAGGAGCTCAACACTAACACCCCGCGTTTGCTATGCTCAGCTTGTTTACAATGAGGCATTGTTGTTTGAGTTTGCAGGGTTCCCTGTAGCAGTGCTTCACGGTGGAGGTGAGGGCTTCAATGAGGTGCCAAACCCAATTGTGGCAGACATTATTGCTACCCCACTCATCAATCCAAACAAAGGAACGCTAAGAGCAAAGCTAAGCTCCCTATTACACACGCTCAATCCCTACAGTTACTTTTCCCACTACAATGTGTTGTATGCCACAAGGGATGGTAGGGTACATATCCCTCGTGGGTACATAATGAGTGAAGAGCTAAAGAGTTTGATTAGGTGTAGGATAGAGGGGCTTCTTGTGAAGACGCCAATCTATGATTTGAGTGGAGGTACACCCTTTGCCGAATACAACTTAGTTGCAAAACAGAAAGCGCTTTACTCTCCCAATCCCAAACTCATAGCTAGAGTTGCTTCAGATATCATATTTGGACTCCAACAACAAATGGAATATCTAGCAGCAAATTACAAACACCACGCGCCCGATATCGCACCAAGAGAATGATATCTCAAATGTACGATTTTTATGACCGCCCAATATGGAGCATTGCCCAAAGGTGCTCAAAGTGCTATGAATTTGGAGAGATGGACTCAGAGAGTATTACACTCATAGAAGAGCGTTTGAACAACAATGGTTACATATCTAAGGATTTGCTAGTAAGGTATGTAAAGTATGTGACAAGGTTGGTAAACCATCTGAGGCAAGTGAGGCAAGAGGAAGCAGATTATTGCCCAGAGAATCCGCAGCTAGAATTTTGGATATCCCGCTTAACAGATTTGGCTAGGGCTTTGCTTGAGGGATTATAGGCATTTTTCTGTGTAGGAAAAGATTGATGCGGGGGGTGGGATTCGAACCCACGGACCCACTAAGGGACAGGATTTCTTGGCTAAGTAAGGTTAGCACTTAAGTCCTGCGCATTTGACCACTTTGCTACCCCCGCATTCAAGGGCTGTTTAAAATTAAAAGCCATCCTCTTTTAAAGTTTGTGGGAAAACTTATTAAATTCGGGCAGCAGAAATCTAGTCATGGAGCTTCCTGTGCTTGTGGTTAGGGTAATACTTGAGGACCCCAAAGGGAGGGTACTCCTACTGAAGAGGGCATCGGATAGTGCTTACGGTGGGAAGTGGTGCTTACCAGGGGGCAAGGTGGATTTTGGTAAGTCCCTTGAACAGGCATGCATTGATGAATTAAAGGAGGAGACAGGGCTTAGGGTGTCTGGATTGAGGTTTCTGTTCTATGATGAGAATCTTCCCAGTCCCACCCATGAGGGGCATTTTGTTACATTTTACTTTAGAGGGGATTATAGAGGGAGTTTGTGTTTAAACAGAGAGTCCTCAGAGGCAAGATGGGTGGCTCAGAGTGAGCTTGCTAATTATGATATTGCCTTTGGCAATAGAGAGGCGATTGAGCGTTATTTCACAAGCATTGAAGATAGAAAAGGTTTATAACCCTAATTGGTTTACCCGTGTGTATGAAATTATCCAAATCCTTTGTTGGCTCAGGTAGCAACATTATCCTATTCTTTCCTTTTTGGGGAGGGAAGCCCTGGCATTACAAAATATTGTATAGGTTCCTCTGTAAATCTGCAACCTGTGTTTTTTATGATTACTCCACGGACATCCTTAGCTCAGATGTAGAGGCAACCAGAGAAAACATCATTGAGGTGCTAAACGATGCCCGTTCCACTATTGAGGATTACAAAAGGGCAAGTGTTTTTGGTTCAAGTTTGGGGAGTTTTATTGCATTGCTTCTTGCTGCAAGTGAGCCGAAAGTAGAGAAAATTGTGCTTAACACCGGTGGTGCAAGTCTTGCAGAAGCAGTCTGGCTTGGTGAAGCCACAAAGAACATCAAGAAACGATTGGAGGAGAAGGGTTGGTCTTTAACAAAACTCAAAGAGGCGTGGTCTATTTTAGAGCCAAACCTCTTAGCAATTAATAACCGCCTGTTCTTGATAATGCAATCATTGCATGACAACACAATACTCAAAGAGAACCAAATGAGGCTCTTAGAGCAACTCTGCAGGAATAATCTTGTGACTATTGTTAACACGAGACTTGGGCATAGGGCTGCCTTGATAAGAAACCTTCTCAGAATTCCCACAATCGCAAGATTCCTATGGGTTAAGTAGTTCTCTTATGGACAAAGCCGAGTTCTGCATCGATTTCTTGGGCTATCTCCTTTAATTGAGAGAACACTAAGCTAACATCCCTTTCTAT
>QMQS01000034.1 GCA_003650585.1 Candidatus Woesearchaeota archaeon | reverse complement strand
TTTTATTAGCTGTGGCAGATGGGTTTTATCTCGTTTAAAGAGTCCGAACCCCCTTGCTAGGTTATAAAGAAGCCGGGCTCTGAATGGGAGTTTGCCTTGAAGCGCTATCCCCACAAGCTCCCTTTCTGTTGGTATCTGAAACGCCTTCTCTAAAACCCTGAATTTAAAACCAAGGAAAAGGAGTCGGCTCGCTATTAAGCCAGCATACAAGATGCTACCAATTTCACTTTTCCATTGGCTTTCATACTCCCTAAGCATAGATGCTGAAAAGTTGCTTGCTTTTACTGCCTTCCCAGCAACATTACCAGCGAGTTTGCCTGATTTGAGAGCAAAGTATATCCCTTCGCCAATCCCCGGCAAAACTTGCCCAGCAGCATCCCCGCATACAAGCACCCGATCTGCGTAGGTTTTTGCAATTGGTCCGCTTGTGGGGAACACCCCTGCATACTCCTGCTCGCACTTGAGTTTTAGTTTTCTGATCTTTGACACGAATAAATCCTTAATGCTTTGCTTAGCCCCTGGGAAAACACCTATGCCCACATTTGCAACATTGGAATCCTTCGGGAACATCCACAAGGCACTCCATGTGGGCTCGTCAAATGAGAAATAAAGGGTGTTAGGATTGAGGTTGTGCCCAGAGAAAATTCCACCATAGCAAGGGATTACCAAGGGGGGTTTTTCAATGAGCTTTAATTGCTTTTGGAGTTTGAAGCTACACCCACATGCCAAGATAACCAGAGCAGCTTTGAGTTTACCCCTGTTTGTTGTTATCTCAACCCCCTCACTCTTTATCTCAACCCTTTGGCACTCTGTCTTGAGTTTTAGGTGGGATTTGAGTGGCTTTGCCAAGTGCTCCTCAAACCTTGGTCTGTCAAGCATAAGGTAACCCAAAGTGAATTCTCTTACGAGGGTGTTGCATCTCACCTCAAACCTCTTTGGCCTGTTCTTTACAAACGGGAAGTCTGAGCTACCAAACAGCTCTAGAAAACCCTCTTCTCTGGTAGCTTCACCACAGCTCAAGGGTATACCTATTCTATCTTTCTTGTCTATGATGAGAAATTTTTGTTGAGAGTTTAGGAGTGCTCTACCAGCCATTAAACCAGCTGGACCAGCGCCAACCACAACTACGCTATACATCCCACACTGAACCACTTATTCTGGTGTGTGTTTAACTATTAGAGTGGTTGTGATATCTTCTCTGTATCTGTACTTGAGGTAGATGTTGATTGGCTTCTCAAAGTCGGTTTGCACATTGGCTGGCTGCTCACAGTTCACTGTGGCTTCACCATCGCTCAGTCTTACAAAGCCAGAGGTTGCTGTGCCATCCTTCAAGCCCCTACACTCCAAACCCGGCTCATTTGTTCTAATCTCAACATACACCCAATTCTTGTCACCATACGAGGCCTCGCTACAGTCCCTAACTGTGTATTTGTAAACCTCACCGTTGCCCAACTTGACTATCTTAAAGTTGAACCCTATCTCTTGGCTTCCCTTAACGAACTCGCTAAAGTCTTGAACCTGTATTGGTTCTCCAGAATTGAAGACTCTTTTCTCACCCTGAACCTCGCACACACCCTCCTCTGTTGAACGCAGGTTTTTCCTAAAGCAGAGTTTGGTTGTGGCGATCCCACCATAGAGGTAACACACATCTGCCCTGACTGGGTATTGCATTGTACCAGTTAAAGGGCTAACATGGTTGAAGTTCTCAAACTCCACAGATTCCTCGTCACCAGGGATTAGGTTGCCTTCTGAGTCCTTTTTCTTGCCCTCAAGCCCTTGATTGAGCACCTTTATCATGTCACCCGGATTCTTGTTAAACTCAGTGGCTTGAATACCGCTTATGCTGACCCTTATCTCACCAGCAGGGATATCAAACTCACCGTCGTTCTTTAGATTTACCACTATATCGAACGGATCCTCGCCACCATCAAAGACCTCAGCAGGTGGGAAGTTGTCCATAAAGGAGATGAGCAATCCGTTTGTACCCCCTATATAAGGTGACTTCTCAGTTGTGGGTCCTTTGCCTTGCTGACACCCAACTACGAGAAGTATTAAAAGCAACACCAATAATGGCCTTGTTCTCATTTCAGAGCCCTCCTTTTGTGTATTACTTTGATTTTTTGACTGTGAATTATTTAAATCTTTCTATGAAGGGTTGCAAATACACAGAGGCCACCACCAATCCGAGAGTCAAGATATAGCTCAGCCAGACCTCCCAATCAAAGAAGAATGCATAGTAACTTGAGAGAAATAGTGGCACTGTCACAATAACATCCAGTATGAAAGATACCCCAACAAATACCAAGCCCAAGAAAAATGCTTCGTTTAGGTCAGGGGTAGTGTTGATAAAATAGAGGCGCGAGCATATGAGGACAAGTATTGCGTAAACCAAGAAGAAGATTGCCTCCTGAAGACCAGGGTGTTGAAGCAAAACAGGTATCTGAAGGAGGACGGTTATCTCGAAAATGGAGAGCATCCAGAGCAATGAGGCATATGTTATTGCATATTTCCAACTGAGTTTAAACCTCATTGTCTCACCACTTTTTGGTTTAATAATGATAAATTGATATATAAATCTTGTTATGAGTGGTGATTCTCTTTAGAAGGGGACATTCACTGGAATTCGGGATTTAGTTCACTTCTAAAACCTTAATCTTAAAGTGTAGGGTTTTTCCAGCCAGAGGGTGATTGAGGTCTATTGTAATATCATTTGGTGTTACTTTCACGATACTGGCAGGAATCTGTTGTCCACTAGGAAGTCCCAACATAAGCAGCATTCCCTCTTTTATTTCTCCTTTAATTGAAACCTTGTCACGGGGTAACTTTTTTATTAATTGAGGGTCGCGAGCTCCGTATGCTTCCTCTGGCTGTATTGTTATTTCCTTCTCTTCATTTATTTCCATACCCAGGATTGCCTTATCGAGCCCAGGTATAATCTTGCCCACACCCACTTCGAATTCAAGTGGCTTAGAGTGCATTTTAGAAGAATCAAACACTGTGCCGTCATCCAGTTTGCCCACATATTCAATTTTAACTCTATCGCCTTTTTTGATTGCCATACAAACCACCTCGAAACCCATATACTTAGGGGTAAACTTTTCTCAGAAACAGTTTGACGAAGGGTCAAAAGGTCTCTGATTCCAGATTATAAAAAGAGGATACATTTAAATTTTCCTATTTTTGGACGGTTTTTGTATGAGTTGCTTGAATCTCTTCTCTTTAAACTCAAACCTCTTTCTGAACCATAAACTTTTTATATGGTGTTCATTTCCCCCAAGTGTTCTGAGTTAAGTGGAGGATTAGAATGTCTAAATTACAAGAAGTGGCACCAGAGAAGGTGATTGAGAGAGTAGCTAAGGAGCTTGAGAAGTTAGATACAATCAAGATGCCTGAGTGGGCAAAGTTTGTTAAAACTGGTCCCTCACGAGAGCGACCACCCACAAAAGATAATTGGTGGTATGTGAGGGCTGCCTCTGTGCTCAGAAAGGTATACCTTAGGGGACCCATCGGTGTAAACAAACTCAGGCTCAAGTATGGTGGAAAGCGCAACCGTGGCATGAAGCCCGAGAGGTTTTACAAGTCATCTGGCAAGATTATAAGAACCATCCTGCAGCAATTGGAGGTCTCGGGGCTTGTGGAGCAAAAGGCAGTAGGGGTTCATAAGGGCAGGGTTGTGACAAATCAGGGTAGGTCCTTTTTGGATAAGATTGCTTCTGAGTTGAAGAAGGGCGAAAAAGGCAGTGAGGCACAGGTGACCAAAAAACCGGCTAAAAAGGAAAAGGCCACTGAAACCAAAAAGCAAACTGAGAGCAAAGATAAAAATGTCAAGGGTAAAGAAACTAAACAAAAAGATACGCCTAGCAAAGAAAAACAGGCAAACTAAATGGGCCCCATTCTGGACTGTCCCGAAGATATATGGGCGGGGTCGTAGGGTGCACCCAGGGAGACACACTGCTGTAAAGAGGAGTTGGAGAAGGACCAAGATAAAGGCATAAAATGGCAAAGAAAAAGGATGAGGGGGTTGTGCTGGAGAGAACCTATAATGTACCCTTGAGAAGGGAGTTTCAAAAGGTGCCTCGTTATAAGAGAGCCAAGAGAGCAGTGACTGCCCTACGAGAGTTTATATCAAAGCATATGAAGTCTGATAAAGTAAAGCTTGGCGAGTACGTAAACAGAGAGATATGGAAGCGTGGGATAAAGAACCCACCCCATCATGTAAAGGTGACTGCAGTGAAGGATGAAGAGGGTGTCGTCACTGTTGAACTTGTGGGTGCGCCAAAGAAGAGAGCCAAAGAAAAGAAAATCAAAACTAAGCTTATTTCTAAGAAAGAGGAAGCACCCGAAGGTGTTGAGGAAAAGATAGAAAAAGAAGAGGTCAAACCAAAAGAGGAACCCAAAAAGGAGTAGGGAGAAACCTTTTAATACCATTCAGCTTTATTCTCTTGAACAATGAAAGAGATGTTCCCTTTCGAGGAATGGGATAGAAGCATCCTAGTCAAAAGAAATGCAGTGGCTCAAGAGGGAATACCTCCGGAGGATAGACCAACTGAGGTTATACTGAATTATGGAATAATCAATGTTGACAAACCATCTGGACCTACCTCTCACATGGTCTCTGCTTATGTGAAGCAGATTCTTGGGATAGAAAAATGTGGGCATTCTGGCACTCTTGACCCAAAAGTCACTGGTGTGCTCCCAGTTGCACTTGGGCGCGCCTCTCGAATTGTCCAAGCTCTGCTACCTGCTGGTAAGGAGTATGTTGCATTGATGCATATACACAAAGATGTGCCAAAAACCAAGATTAAAGCAGTGATGCAGGAGTTTGTTGGTGAGATAAAGCAATTGCCTCCTGTTAAGAGTGCTGTCAAGCGGAGGGAAAGGAAGCGCACAGTGTATTATTTAAACATAATTGAGATTGATGGGAGGGATGTTTTGTTTAGGGTTGGGTGCCAGGCGGGCACTTATGTGAGGAAACTCTGCTATGATATTGGACAGAGGTTGGGCGTGGGAGCCCACATGCAGGAACTAAGGCGTACAAGGGTTGCCAATTTTGATGAGAGCACCGCCTTTACACTCCACGATATAAGGGACGCTTTCTACTATTACAAGAAAGGGAACCACAAATTCATAAGAAAGGTAATCCAACCAGTAGAGAGGGCAGTGGAGCACCTGCCCAAGGTTTGGGCTTTGGACTCTGCTGTGCTCTCCATGAGCCATGGTAGGGACCTAGCGGTGCCAGGAGTGGCAAAGTTGGAGGCGTGTGTTAAGAAGGGTGCTCTTGTGGCTGTTATGACTCTGAAGAATGAGCTTGTGGGTTTGGGGTATGCTCAGATGACACCTGAGGAGGTTATGGACAGCAGCACTGGTATAGTTGTTAATCTCCACAAGGTTTTCATTCACCATGCAAGAGTAAAAATTTAAAAATTAGCTATCATTCTACGAAGATATGGGTTTCGAAGAAGTGTTGCAAAGGGTTGTTGCAGAGTATCAAGCATACCTGAGCTCTCTGGATGATATTCTTAAAGTGGATGCTGAAGAAATAAAGAGAATCCACAACAGGTTGAAACCAACCACTTATGTGTTTGGGGAACCCCTGCATCTACTGCAGCGCTTTGACTTGATGATGCCAGAAGCAGGGGTACTGTTGTTTGGGGAAAAAATCGGTAATGAGCCAAAAGACGGTTGGATGGAGGTTTACTACATTTATACTGGAATTGTGATAGAGAGCATAACACTTAGGTTTTTGCCTGGGTTGTTACCACCAGTGATGCAACCTCAGGGAGAACGGTGGGTCTGGGTCGGGCATGGTTGCCACTCTGACATAATGTATAATGAGACAGAGTTTGGTCGACTGAGAGCATCATTGGCTGAGGGTAATGGCTGTTTCTTTCCGAAAGACCCCAAAACAGGAAAGCTACTGGCAGGGTTTGATATATCTCTCTGGAGTTACTTACCTAGTGTGGCAAACTTCGTTTCCACGCTCAAGTTTCCTGTTGAAGTTCTTGGCAAGGGGTATATTACAGCCTTCTTTAAGCATATGGGCTATTCTAAGCTTGATGAGTTGTTGGGATAGTAATACATTGTAATACAAAATAGAAAAATATAAATATAAGGTATTACAAAGTAATATCTTCAAACTAAAAGGAGGTTGAGCGTAATGTACATAGGCGATGATGTTTCTCTGGAAGAGCGTGCTAGATACTGTGGTACTCACAGTCCGGTTTCTCCTGTTGGTTATGAAGGGATTGCTGCTTCTGGCTCAGGGTTATCTGAGTTAGTGCGTGGGTATATGGCTGGGACTGTGTTACCAGTGCCTATAGCACACTTTCTTGCTCAAACATCTCCACTTTTACATGAAAGACTTAAACCAAACCCTCAAGTAGAAATGTTGGAGAGGTTCTACCAGGAGGATCGCACGCTTGAGAAAGTGCTATTTAAATATCGTCATGAACTTGCTGGTTTGGACCCAGCAACCAGCTATACTTTGGTTTGCGTGCTTAGGGATGTGTATAGGCGTTCTAATGGTGTTTCCCCAGAACTCATTCGTGATAGGTTGGGTTTAACTGTGGATGGTTTCTTGAAAAATTTAACTGAACAAAGATTACAGCCACTAATTGCTATAGATTTTTATCTGGACCCCAAGGATATAGAGAGTATCGAGCAAATAGTTTTGGCACAGAATAGCAGGAATTGAGCATTACGAAACCTTTTTATAGCATTCTTGTTTTTGTTATCTTTGGGGGGTTTTATGAAGAATTATGCTGTTATCGGTGCCTTCTGGGGGGATGAGGGCAAGGGCAAGATTGTGGATTATCTCACAGGGCAAGTTGATATTGTGGTTAGGTATCAAGGTGGCAACAATGCTGGGCACACTGTTGTGGTTGCGGGTAAGAAATTTGTGTTTCACTTGCTGCCCACTGGTATAATACACATGGACAAGCTCTGTGTTATTGGTAATGGCTTGGTGGTTGACCCTGGGGTTCTAATGGAGGAGATTAAAGCCCTGGAGCAACAGGGTATGGCCATGGCAGAGCTAAAGCTGAGTGAATCTGCAACCCTTATTATGCCCTGGCACAAAATTCTGGACGGAATTGAGGGTGGCAAGGTTGGCACAACAAAGCGTGGTATAGGACCTGCCTATGAGAGCAAGATAAGCAGGCGCGGGTTCAAGGTGGGAGAATTATTGGCATGGGAGGCGTTCTCAAAGAAACTCAAGGAGCAAATTGATGAGGTAAACTGGTTGCTTGAGCAAAAGTATGGGCACAGCAAACTAGATTATGGGCAAATCCTCACAGAGTTCGAACTTTATGCAGAGAAGCTCTCTGGTTATATCTGCAACACCTCTGTGCTGCTTCATGATGCAATGAAAGAGGGGAAGGCAATATTGTTTGAGGGTGCCCAGGGCACATTGCTGGACATTGACCATGGCACTTACCCCTTTGTCACAAGCTCTAACCCTTCTATAGGTGGGGTGTTTACTGGCACAGGTGTTAGACCCAAGGTGCTCAGAGTTATTGGAGTGGTAAAGGCATACTCAACCAGGGTTGGCAATGGTCCATTCCCTACAGAATTGAATGACGAGATTAGCGAGCATTTGAGAGCCAAGGGGCATGAGTATGGAGCCACAACTGGCAGGCCTAGGCGCTGTGGTTGGTTGGATTTGGTGTTACTAAGATACACGACCATGGTGAATGGCTTTGACGAGCTTGCCCTGACCAAACTGGACGTCCTCACAGGTTTAAAGCGGCTTAAGGTGTGCACTGGTTATGAGGTGGACGGCAAGAAATACCAACAATTGGACTCCTTATTGCATATTGCCAAGGCAAAACCAATATACGAGGAGATTGAGGGTTGGCAGGAGGATATAGCAAGGTGTACCTCTTTTGACCAACTACCAAAGCAATGTAGGGCTTATGTTGAGTATATTGAGAGGGCAGTTGGTGTGCCTATTCGCTATATTGGAGTTGGTCCTGGTAGGAGAGAGATAATTGTGAGGTGAGTTACATGCATGAGGGATTGTCGCCTTTGGATGACCGTTACCGAGAAAAGGTTGAGCCACTTATAGATTGCTTCTCAGAATCAGCTTACTTAAAGCATAGGGCGTATGTTGAGCAACTATACTTGCGTGCTCTGTTAGAGGAGCTAGGTATCAAAGCAGAGCTTGAGGAATTCCTTAGGCCAGTTGGGGATGGTGATGTTGAAATAATCAAGAAAATAGAGAAAGAGGGATGGCAAGGCATACCTCCTACGAGGCATGATGGCAAGGCAGTGGAGTACCTCCTCAAACTAAGATTGCCAGAAAATTTGAGAGAGTATGTGCATTATGGTGTGACCACAGATGATATAAGCAACCTTGCTCTGGGGCTGATGCTCAAGCGTGGTTTGCATGAGCACATCCTACCCAGGCTGGAGGAAGTGCTTGGGAAGTTGAGGGAGCTTGCCTTCAAATATAAGCACACAGTAATGCTAGCAAGGACACATGGTCAGTATGCATCGCCAACTACCTTTGGGAAGGAGATGCTTGTGTTTGCGCTACGGCTTTATCCCGAGGTGCAAAACCTCAAACAAACCCCAATTCAGGGCAAGTTGAGTTGTGCAGTTGGCACCTATTCTGCTCTTAGCTGTGCACACCCAGAGGTTAACTGGGTGGACTTCTCCAAGAGATTTGTTACAGGGCTTGGGCTTGAGTGGGTGGTTGCCACCACCCAGATATTGCCACCTGAGGGTTATGTTAGAATCTTTAATACCCTTCATAGGATTAACTCAATACTTCTTGACCTGTGCAAAGATATGTGGCGCTACATATCTGATGAGTGGGTTGTGCTTAAGGTTAAAAAAGGAGAGACTGGCTCTTCTGTGATGCCCCACAAGGTCAACCCAATAAATTTTGAGAATGCAGAGGGCAACCTCAAGATTGCAAATTCTCTATTAGAATTATTTGCAAGAGAGTTGCCTGTGTCAAGGTTACAAAGAGACTTGAGTGACTCAACTGTAAAGCGCAACTTTGGGCTTGCATTGGGGCACTCTTATCTTGCGTATGGCTCACTACTAAGGGGGCTTGGTGGGATTGAGGTTAATGCTGCTGAGATGCTTAGGGTTGTGCAGCAGCACCCAGAGGTTCTGGCAGAGGCAAACCAAACAGTGCTGCGTGAGCACATGCAAAAGCCCTATGAGTTGTTCAAGGATATCACTAGGGGCACAAGCGTAACTC
>QMQS01000033.1 GCA_003650585.1 Candidatus Woesearchaeota archaeon | reverse complement strand
TTATTGTGGTGTGGGGTAGCAACAAACTTGATGTTGTCTCTGGTGCTTTAAGCATAGCTGCAGAACTCTCTACTACTGTATCAGATTTCTTAAGCTTGGTTGCCCAAAGCTAGCCTGCTCTTAACCATTTTTACGCATGCCTCTGGTGAGAGCTTTGATGTGTCCAACTCAACCACATTATGCCCCAGTTCTATTGCATCAATAAGGCACACCCTAAATATCTCAGCATCAAGGTTCTCCCGCACCTTTGCCTTGCTATACCCCCTTTCCTTTAATCTCTTCTCCAGTTCCTTTAGCTTTGAGCATGTTGTTACAACACACAACCCAACGATTGCCCTAGGCAGGTAATGGGCAAGGTGTGAATCCGCAACAACCCCTTTTTTTGTAACATTTTTAATATACTGAGAGAAGGCCCTTGCAAGTTTTTTTGTATCAACCAGATGGCACTTTTTCTTTTTGTCATACCCCTCAAACAACCCATGCTGCTTTGCAAACTCATTCAAGCTAATGTACTCAAAACCAAGTTGCTTTGCCAGTAGCTTAGCAATCGTGGTTTTGCCAGTGCCAGGTGTGCCGGTCACAGCAATAACAAGCATAATGGCTAACAAAGAATTAGGGTTTATTATATTTGCGGATAATGCAATCTGTTATTGCATAAACTGTTAGTGCAAGTGCTGCCCCAATCAAGAACCAGAATATGATTGAGGTATAAAATGGCTGGGTTGTCATGGCTTGGATTGGGGCTGCCTTAGCCCCTGCCGCCATCTCGTACTCCTGTGCCGCCATAAGTGTTTTGGGTGTCATGTTTAGTATCCTTTGCTTCATCAGTGTGAGTGCGCCAGCTACACAACCCACAACCAACACGCTGGGAAGCAACCTCTTAAGCATCTCAAACCCCTTCTTTGCTGAGGGTGCAATCACTATAATCTTATTGGAGAGAGCGTAATGGAGCACCTCTTTACCCTTTTCAGAATAGTGAAACTCTACTGGCTTAACCAATCTGGCTTTGACAAGGTTCTGTATGTTGTAGTGCACTGTTGAGAGTGGCATGTTTAGGGCTGTTGCTATATCTGATTCAGTTGCATTATCCCTCTCGGTTAAGAATCGCATTATTGCCCTTGAGGTGTCATTGCTAAGCACTTGTGCCAGTGCCTTTGATTCTGATTCCTCCAAAGATACCATTAGGTATGGTGTGTGTTTTGGCATACCAACCTCAGAGCAGAGTAATAATTTAAAGGTTTTGATAACTGCAAGCAGAATTGGAGTTAAACAATGCTAAAGATGATGTGGGGATAGGGATTCGAACCCTAGTAGGCACTAAGCCAGCAGATTTCTTAAATCATTGGTCCTGGGTAGGACCTCAGCACTCAAATTTCTTGAGTCTGCCCCGTTTGACCACTCCGGCATCCCCACATCTAAAGCCCACAAAAAAGAATAAGTTTAAAAAATTAACCCTTAGAGCTGGGTCATCTCCTTCTCTATCATCTCTATCTGCTTCTCAATCCTATCAAGTGCAGTGGCTGCACTCTCAACCTCTTCCTTCTTTGTCGTCTCAACTGGGTGTTGCTTTGACATATGCAACCTCAAGCCTCGCTCTGTTTTGAAGAACTTGCCACACATCTCACACCTAAGCCTGCCTGCTGCAAACCCCACTTTACCCACATCAACCACTGGTAGCATCCCTTTGATTTCATCAATCTTCTCAGGCAAGCTGCTTAGAATAGAATTCAATTCCTGTAACCTTGTTTTCAGTTTTGCCCTTATCTCATTGTGCTCCTCGCACCTCTTCAGCGCATTGA
This sequence comes from Candidatus Woesearchaeota archaeon, assembly GCA_003650585.1. Taxonomy (GTDB): domain Archaea; phylum Nanobdellota; class Nanobdellia; order Woesearchaeales; family B29-G15; genus B29-G15. The sequence goes on along the minus strand of QMQS01000033.1, from coordinate 7,645 downwards.
GCACGTTTATCTTTCCAACTAAAAGTGCCTTTCTTGTAGACTTGGGCTCCTCAATCTTTATGTAGAGACTCATTTTAACCCTGTTTTGACATTGTTTCAGTTATATAATTCACCTTTTGCTCCATAATCTCTAACTCTTTCTCCCAGTCAGCAATCTCTGCATCCTCGTCTTTTTTGAGTTCCTTTATTACCTCTAGTTGCTCCTTGGCTCTGTTTAGGTGTTGAGTTAGCATGCTTACCTTTGAAAGTATCTTTTCGTAATCATCAACCCTTACAAATACTGTCTTTTCACCCTCTTTCATGGTTCTCACCCCTTTCTAAATGCAATTGCATCAATCTCCTCAAGTATTTCGTACATTGCCTTGACCTCTTTTCTGAATTCCTTTATAGCGTTTTGCTTTTGTGCATCCAGATCAAGCAAGGTATCGTAATGAGTACCTGTAGTGATAGTTTCCTCAACCTCTTTGAGGTTATCCACAATGCGAGCAAAGGCAAACTCCCTAATGAATTCCTGACCCCCCGAGACATAAGTAACCACTTCCTTATGCTCAACCTTATGGGGTTGCTCTGGCTCAGAAGAGGGTTTGGTCTCGATAGGTCTCTCTATTGGTTGCTTCAGTTTAGGGGTTTCAATCTTTTGGAACTTTATCTCGGTTGGTTGCTCCTCTTTTGGCTGCTCTCCAATCTCTGGCAATTCCAAACCCTTGGGCTCTAGGCTTGGTTCTGCCTCCTCCTTGCCAAGTTGCCCTTGAGGTGGAGGGACACTGGTAGATTCCGGTTGAGGTGTAGGTGGAGAAGGAATTTTGGTTTCTTCACCCAATCCTTCGGGTATATCCAGATCTGGCAATTCTGGAATCTCCTCATCAAAATCAGTAACCTTTGGAGGAGGCGCAATTCCTGCGCTAGAACTAGACGCCGTTGGTTTGTGTTGTGGCAGTGGTTGTTGCTGTTTCTCCTGTTGACGCTTCTTAAACACCCCTTTAACTGAATCAAGGAAACCCATCGAGACACCTCTTTTTTTCTGAGTGTGAAGAGGTAACTCCCTATTAAAACTTTTTGTAGTACTAAAAAATGGTTAATGTAAATTATCATGTAAAAGTAATTATACGCTCAGATTTATATTTGAATTCCCAACAATCTTTAAATAGCCCAAGTTACGCTAATAATGCTAATGGTTGGGTTAGCAATCGGGATTGTAGGGATGACACTGGCTGGCAAGACAGAGGTATCCAATTTCTTAAAGTCAAAGGGGTTTGGCTATGTAAGGCTAGGGGAGTTAACAGAGATTAAGCTAAAAGAGGCAGGGTTAGAGAACACAGAAGAAACCAATGTAATGGTGAGGGAGAAACTCAGAAAGGAATTCGGAAAGGACGCGTATGCCAAACTAAACCTACCCAAGATTGAAGAGAAACTCAAGAAAGGTAATGTGGTTATAGACGGTCTCTATTCTTGGTCTGAATACAAGTTCTTCAAGAAAAAATTGCCTAGGTTCATCACTGTGGCGGTTTATGCGCCCCCAAAGGTGAGGTATGAGCGAGCAAAAACAAGAAAGGAACGCTCTGTAAGGGACTACTTTAAGCACAAGACGCCAGAGGAGCGAGATTATGCTGAAATAGAGAACTTAGAAAAGGGCGGCCCAATTGCCATGGCGGATTATACAATAATGAATGATAAACAAGGCTTTAAGCATTTGCATAATGAACTAAAAAAGTTTTGGGGATGGTTGAAAGATGAGCAACTCAAGACCTGATTGGGATGAGTACTTTTTGGGCATAGTACAAGAGGTAGCTAAGCGTGCAACTTGTGATAGGGGAAGGAGTGCCTGTGTGGTGGTTAAGGACAAGCGTATACTCACAACAGGGTATGTTGGCTCACCTGCAGGGTTGCCCCATTGTGATGATGTTGGGCACCAGTTCAAAAGGGTGACGCATGAGGATGGCACTGTATCCAACCACTGTGTGAGGACTGTGCATGCGGAACAGAATGCGATATGCCAAGCAGCAAAATTTGGCATCTCCTTGGATGGAGCAACAATGTACTGCACTATGGAGCCCTGCTACACCTGTGCCAAGATGATTATCAATGCTGGTATTAAGAGGGTGGTTTGTCTCCATAGGTATCATGCCGGAAAGGACACAGAGGAGGTGCTAAAGCAAGCTGGAGTGTAATTAGACATAAAGAACGATGAAGTGGCTCAGTATGATAACCAGTAGGATTGAAAATATATTTTTCACCATAAATGAATTTATATAATAGTTTCACTTGGTTATAATCCTTCTAAAAAGGGTGAGCTTTTTCGTGGGGGTTTTGGGCAACTTCGTACCTCGGTGGTTGCTCCTGGGCATCTGAGGGGAATGATATTCTCTGCGAAGCTCTGCCTAGACCCTCACGAACCTTCTTGAAAACCTTTCAAGCAAGCATCTGAAAGTGCTTTAAATGTCTAAAGCATTCTTTGCTATATGCTCAAATGGATAATTTTTCTGCTCTTTGTGCTCTTTACAACAGATGTTGCAAATGGTTTCGAGCTACACACAAACACACCCAACTTGGTACTTGGGGACACACTGGAGTTTTGGTTTGATACTAATGAATGTAGAAACTACACCCTTAGTTATTGGTTCTATACCCCTCTTGGAGGGAGAGCCATAAAAACAACAACAAAGAGGGCTGGATTGAGGTATTACAAGCCAAGGGTGGCCGGGAAGCACACGTTAACTGCAATATTGAAATGCAATGAGATTGTAAAGCGTAAAGTGGTCTCGTTCAATGTGGCAAACCCTACAGAGGAGAGGGTGGTTGGGGTGTCACCCAGTGCAGTGCCCATCACTAGCCATTCGATTGTTTACACCTCCCTTGAAATAAAGTCAAGAGAGATTGCAAAATGGCTCTTGGTTTTTGTGGTTGGTTTGCTCCTCTTCGTGTGTGTATGGAAAACTTTTTAAAGTGGCTACATCTTGGGTGAGATTATGAGATTGAGCGACAGTAGAAACATCTATGCAAGGGCAATTGTTGAGATTGCTGGTTCACCAAAGGAGTTTATTGAGAAGACAATGGGGTTACTCCTTGAGCACATTGAGGCACAAGAGGGCTACACTGTCAAAAAGAAAAAGAGATTCAAGGCAAAGAAGTACGATAAGGTGTTTTCCACCTTTTCAGAATTGGAGATTGTGTTTAGTGATTTCTATAAGCTCATCCAATTTTGTTTTGAGACTCTCCCTTCCAGCATTGAAATCTTAGAGCCACAGCGTTTGGAGTTAAGGAGAGAGGACCTAGCAGATATGATTAATGACCTGTTGCTTAGGTTACACAAGAGTGATATGGTGGTTAAAGAAACAAGGGCAAAGAACAAACTCCTTGAGGATGCCAACAAACTACTCGTAAAGAATGCCATCGCAATGGCTCTGCGGGGTGGGGCTAAAACAGCTGAGGAGATATCAAGAGCAACTGGTATCAAGCAGCCCAACCTTGATTCCATACTGGCATTTTATGAAGGGAGAGGACTGATAAAGAAAGAGGGGAACAAGTACTCACTTGTTGCGAGATGATGCAAGACACAAACCTAAGGTTGCAAGTTGAGGCATTGCTCTTCTCCTCTGGTAGAAAGATGTCTGTAGAGGAATTGGTGGAGTTGACAGGGGCAAAGGAAACACAACTGCTCAAGGCACTAAAGCAGCTCCAGAGTGAGTATAATTCAAAGGAGACCTCTCTAATAATTATAGATGAAAACAAACACTGGAAGATGAGCGTTAAGGAGTCCTACATGCCACTGGTGAGGAGGATTGTGTCTGAAACTGAGCTCCCAAAGGGTGTCCTTGAGACCCTAGCAGTGATTGCATGGAAGGCCCCAATACTCCAATCACAGGTGATAAAGATAAGGAATAACAAGGCTTATGAGCACATCGCCCAACTTGAGGATTCAGGTTTTATAACCAAGGAGAGGCACGGCCGCTCCTATAAGATTAAGCTAACCCAAAAGTTTTTTGAGTATTTTGATATAGAGAGTGTGAAGCGGCTTAGGGAACAACTTGAGAGAAAGCAAAAGCTTAATAAGAACACAGAGGGGTGAGTTTTTCATAATGGCGGAGAAGCACAAGATAAGGTTGATTGAGGATGAGATGAGGGAATCCTATCTAGACTATAGTATGTCCGTTATAGTGAGTAGGGCGCTCCCTGATATAAGGGACGGGCTAAAACCAGTGCACCGTAGAATTCTTTATGCAATGTACGAAATGGGGCTCACCCCAGAGAGACCATTTAAGAAATCAGCCAGGGTTGTGGGAGAGGTTCTTGGTAAGTTCCATCCCCATGGTGACCAGGCAGTCTATGACAGTTTGGTGAGGATGGCGCAGGAGTTCAGTATGAGATACCCTCTGGTGAGGGGGCAAGGCAACTTTGGGAGTGTCGATGGGGACAGCCCTGCAGCTATGAGGTACACAGAAGTCAAACTAACCAAGTTGGCAATGGAGATTCTTGAGAACATACACGAAGATACAGTGGACTTTGTGCCAAATTTTGACAATAGCTTACAAGAGCCAGTGGTGCTACCAAGCAAGGTCCCAAACATGCTCATCAATGGGGGCTCTGGCATTGCAGTTGGAATGGCAACCAACATCCCCCCACACAACCTTAGAGAGGTTTGTCGCGCAATCACTGCCTATATTGACAATCCAGAGATAAGTGTTGAGGGAATAATGGATATGATGCCTGGTCCTGATTTCCCAACAGGGGGCATCATTTATGGTAATGAGGGTATAAAGCATGCTTACATGACCGGGCGTGGCAAGATAGTTGTGAGGGGCAAAACTAGGGTTGAAACAGATAAGAGTGGTGAGCCAAACGCAATCGTGGTTGAGGAAATACCCTACATGGTAAACAAAACCCTGTTGATTGAGGACATAACCAAGTGTGTTAAGAGCGGTGTGATAAAGCAGATTTCAGGGTTGAATGATGAGTCAGATAGAGAGGGCATGCGCCTGGTTATAAAACTCAAGCGTGGCTCTGAACCAGAGGTTGTGCTCAACCAACTCTATAAGCACACACGCCTGCAAACAACATTCGGCATAATAATGCTTGGTCTGATTGACAACAGACCCAAGCAGTTGAACCTTAAGGGGATGTTTGAGTGCTTCGTTAACCACCGCTTAACTATAATCAAGAGGCGCACACAGTACGAATACCTCAAGTCTAAAGAGAGGTTGCATATCCTGGACGGGTTAAAGATTGCTCTTGAGAATATAGATGCGGTAATCAAGCTTATCAAATCAGCAAAATCACCCAAAGAGGCAGAGATTGGGCTTGTGGAAAGCTACCAGTTATCTGAGAAGCAGGCACGGGCAATTCTCGATATGAAACTCTCAAAGCTGACTGCCTTGGAGCAGGAGGCACTCGAGAAAGAACATAAAGTGCTAACAGAGAGGATTAAGGAATTGGAGGCAATACTTGCTTCAAAGGAAAAGCAGTTAGAGATTATCAAAGAGGAACTATTCCTCATCTCAGAGAAGTATGGTGATGATAGGAGAACTGAGATTATAGAGGGTGACTTTGGATTCTCTGATATAGATTATGAGGACCTGATAGAGGAGGAGAGTGTTGTGGTTACTCTAAGTAACCAGGGCTATATCAAAAGAACCCTGCTTGAGGAGTACAGAAGCCAGGGAAGGGGTGGCAAGGGCATAACTGCTGGAAAACTCCATGAAGACGACTTTATGGAGCATGTGTTTGTTGCCTCAACCCACTCCTATTTGCTCTGCTTTTCCAATAAAGGCAAGGTTTACTGGCTCAAGGTCTACCAGATACCTGAGGGCTCTAGGATCGCTCGCGGCACACACATAAGGAACCTCCTCAACCTCGAGGAGGATGAAAGGATTAACACTGTTGTGCCGGTTAAGGTGTTTGACCCAGAACGCTATCTCACGTTTGTAACACGTGGTGGTAAGGTAAAAAGAACCAGTTTAGAGGCGTACTCCCGCCCGAGGCGTGTGGGTATAATTGCCATATCACTGGTCAACAAAGATGAGGTTGTGTGTGTCTTGCCCACAGATGGGAAAGGTGATATCATAATTGCCACTGCAAATGGCAAAGCCATACGCTTTAAAGAGACAGAGGTGCGGGTGATGGGTAGAAATGCCTCTGGTGTGCGTGGTATAAGGCTTAGCAAGGATGACTATGTGATTGGTAGTGTGGTGGCAGAAGAGGGCAAAACCCTACTAACTGTAACAGAGAATGGGTTTGGTAAGAGAACACGGTTCGAGGAGTACCCCACAAAGCACAGGGGAGGCAAGGGTGTAATAAACATCAAGACTACCAAGAGGAATGGTAGGGTTGTCTCAATAAAGAGCGTGAGTGATGATGACGAGATAATGATGGTGTCTACAGATGGTATAGCAATCCGAATAAGGGCAAGGGATATCTCTGTAATCGGGCGAAATACTCAGGGTGTTAGATTGATGAGGGTAAACAAGGGCTCTAGGGTTGCCTCTGTTGGTAGGGTTGTTGAGCTATCATAAACAAATGGAATTCTGTGTTGTAACAAGTAAGGGGTTGGAGGGGGTCTGCAGCAAAGAGTTGCAGCGGTTGTTTGGTGGGTGCAAGCTGTGTGTGGAGCCAGGCATAGTGCTGCTTGAGTTGAACACAAAGAATGCAATCAAAACTCTCTATACGAGGGTGCACTCTGCCCACTATATCTTCCAAATCTTCTCGAAGCTTGAGCTTATAGATAACTGGATGGAGGGAGTTGCTAAATCCCCTGATCTAAAAGAACTGTTGAGCACCAAAACATTTGCAGTCGAGTGCATCCCACGCTCACAAGAGCTAGAAAGAGAGATTGGTGCAAGGTTGGTTGCCAGTTTGAAAGGAAAGGCAAGGGTGGATCTTAGAAACCCAGAGATTAAGGTGTGCTGCACAACCACCCAGAGATGGGGCATTATTGGGGTGGATTGGGAGAAGCGTAAACTCAGCAAGAGGGCATACCGTGTCTTTACCACAAGGCATTCGCTCAACTCGGTGAGTGGGTTTGCACTTGGTTTCAATGTACAAGATAGTGCAGTGTTTCTGGTTACAGGGGATGGCACACCCCTAATAGAAACCTGCCTCTATCTCAACAAAATACCATTAAGCAAGCAACCCTTGCTGCTGCAGCATACCAAGCCAAGCCAAAGAGTGGTGGCATTGGCACTCAACAGTGTGCTCTTGAGAGGTGCCAAACAGAATGCCACCCTAGCGGGGGTTAGAGAGCTCATAGAGTGGGTTGAAATACCATGGCAACAGGGTTTGCAAACCCTGTCTAAAAGCTTCAAGAACCTTGTTGTGGCTCTCAATTTTGTTAGGGAGGCACATGGCACTCCTTCTTTAAGTATTTTCAAGGGGGTGTGTGGGTACACTAGCCATGTGCTTTTGAAGGGAGGGTTTATAGCTGTGCTTGTGCTTGCGCATATGCGTGATGGGTTTAAGGATATTGCCCGGGGATATGGCTACAAGCTCTTCGAAGAAATAGAATTTATGCAAGGGGGGTTGGCTTTGAGCATACTTAGATTTAGAACATAAAGCTCCTTCTCCTGTTTCGCCAATATATAAGCAATACGAGTGCCACAATCGCTACCCCTATAACAACCAAAAGCCACCAATATTTAAGGCTGGATTCTTGGGT
>QMQS01000032.1 GCA_003650585.1 Candidatus Woesearchaeota archaeon | reverse complement strand
ATTGTTTGGGTTTATCCTTCTTGCATAATTGCAGTCGCATCTGTGGTATATCTTGCTCTCCTTACTGGCCACAAACATAGTTGCAGGAGGGCAACCCAGTTCCCTGCACGCAAGTGAAGCGGCCATGGAAGTGTTTTGATGTATATCTACCTGAGTGCTTTGGTGATAACTCCCCTCGATTTTTGTATAAACCAAGAGTGCAATGATAAGCACTCCAAAGAAAATAAGCATTGCGTAATGTCTTGGTTGCATTGGTTTACCTTAGCCATAATAATTTTATAAAACTTGTGCAATTAGGTGCTTGAACTCCAAGCAATTCTCATACATATAGTAATTGTTGAACAACACATAAACTCTCTCTGCTTTCACCTGTTTAACTCTATCCAAAATCTTGAGCAACTCACTCTTAGAGAACCTATAGTTGTAAACCATTTGTTTGCCAAAGCCATGGAGACGGAAATACTGGACACGAGTAGAGCTTGCAGGGTCTGCACGAAGGGGGTCAACACAATGGATTAGTTTATGGGCTTTGCAAATCTTCTTGATTAAATTTGGACGCTTGAGCCAATCGCCCCTTGGCTCCCAAGCGAGTTGTAATGGCTTACGAATGCGCTTAAGAAAACTGTTGAGAATGTTTAGGTTCTGCTTCGTGGGCTTAAAGCTTGCGGGTGTTTGCAACAGTAAAACGCTTGCCTTTAGTGCTTTTGCTATCTCCAAAGTTGATGCGTACGCTTCAATAGAGGCTTCTGTTTCAAACCTATCCTCATGTGTCACAATCTGGCTGCACTTTACTGTGAACTCAAACCCTGGGTTGAGTTTTGTGGCTTCATCGAGCCAACGCTCAGCTGTCTCCTTCTTGGGTAGTTTGTAGAATGTGCTATTCACTTCAACAAGATCAAACAGTGTTGAGTATGCTTGGAGTTTTGTTTTAAACCTGAGCTTCCAATCACTGCCGATACGTTGCTTGGCATTGAAGAAGCCCCAGCCACAGCACCCAAGCTTAATCTCCATGTTTTTATTTCTAGTAATTATGTATATAAACCTTATCCTACAAATATAGGACTAAAAATAGAACTGGGCGCCTGAGCGAGGAAGGTACTGGGCTATCTTCTTAATTTGACCATCCCACTTCTTAGAGAGGTGTACAAACCAACACCTTTTTAGCTCTAAGTCCTCTATTAGTTCCATTACAGAGTCCAGATTCTGGTGGTAATGTCTCCTAAATCCAGAGGGGAATGTTACTTCAATCACTGCCATATCAGGTTTAATCTCACGCAAGAACTCTATGCTTGGCTGCTTTAATCTGAAGAAGTCACCAGACACCCAAACATATGCTCCTGTTTTTCTATTCTTTATTGCATAGCCCACTGATTTCAATGTTCTAATGTGATCAACTGGGAGAGCATACACCTCTATATCCTCGTTGGAATACACCTTGCTTATATCTTGTGAGTAGGGGAATGTTTGCAGCACTGCCCCGTTTAGTAAAAGCAATTCAAATGGGCTGTATCTTCGTTCAACCTTTGGAATTCTGCTGTGCCTTGTTAACTCTGGTCCTAAATACAAATTACAGCTGATATCTGCCATGAATCTTGTGTGGTCCTTGTGGTAGTGTGTGATGAACCCTATTGTGTATATTCCACCCAGGGCTGCCTCAGAGCCAGCATCTACTAGGTAAGCATTGTTGGAGTTGAGAACCTGGATAGAAATCCCTTCACATGTTGGTATACCATCCGTTGTGAGCACTTCTAGTGCCAGTCGGTGTTCAAGGTCCCTGCATGCCACACTCACCACTGTAATTGGATTACTTTAATAGGGTTTTAAAAAAACTTCTATACTATTTTGTAACCTTTAGAAGTAATATATCTCTCTATGCTTGGCAATCTTTGGAAGGATTATCTGAGAAGTAAGCCCGCGCTCACTTATTATATCAGCCCATCTATATGAGAGATGCACAAACCTGTAGTCAGGTATTCCTAGTTCTTTAACCAGTCTGAGTGCAGAGAAATAACTCTGGTGCCCATCTGGTTCGTAAGAATCTGGATAGGTTAATTCAATAAAGGATTGCACTGGTCTTGCTTTTTTGATTGCGTTTATGCTATCATTGGCCATACTCCCAAAATCCCCAGATATCCAAATGTGGTTTCCTGTGGCCTTGTTCTTCACGAGATAACCTGTACAGAAGAGCCCCACTGCATGATTAACAGGTATGCTTGTAACCTGGATTGTTTCATCATCATAAACCACATGGGGCGGCTTAGTGCAATTAACCTGTTTGAATTCAAAGAGTTTCTTAAGCACATCTAGTCCTGATTTTGCATCATACCTCACAATTTTTCCTCCCTTAGAGGTATCAAGCTCCATGCCGTCACTCACCTCTGGTCCAACAATCACCCTGGTTTTGAGTTTGAGTAGATATCTAGTGTGGTCTATGTGGTAATGGGTTATAAACACTGCTCTGTATTCGTATGATAGGGCTGAGATAGAGCCAGCATCAAACAAGTAAGCATGGGAGTTATCCTTTATAAGAAAGCATTGATTGTGTCCCTTGTTCCACAATTCAAATGCGCAAGTACCAAGAATCTCAACTGCTAGCAAACTTGGGAGTTTTATCTTTTGAGGCACTTTTTCACAGATGAGGTTTAGTTTGCTCCTTTAATCAAAAACAATATTTAAACCTTTGCTTTCAAGATTAAACCAAAGGAGAAATTGGCCACTCACACATTATAAACTCCTGGCTATGTATACCACATGCTTGGCTGGGTTGCCTGAGAACGGGCATCTTAAACCCTGTTTTAACTTCTCTTTAAACGGAATTACCAATGTCTTGGCACCTGTTTTTTCTTTGATTATTTCATCTGTCTCTCTTGCCCCATCATAAACTGTCTTGACAACCCTCTTTGCTTTCACATATGCAACAATCTTCTTAAGCTCCTTTGTTTCCTCAACAATGCTCGACTCAAGAAATTGCTCAGCCCTCTTGAAAAGATTTTGGTGCATTGCTTGAAGCTCATCTTTAACTCTCCTCTCTAATCTCCTAATGCTAACACTCTGCTTCTCTAGAGTGTCCCTCCTTACAAGCGTCACACTTTTGTCAGCAAGCTCACGCTTACCAACCTCTATCCTAATTGGCACACCATTGAGTTCAGCCTCGTTCAACTTCCATCCCACAGAGTACTGCTCCCTAGCATCCAGTATTGGGTTAAACTTGGAGAGTTTTTTCTTAATGCTGAGTGCATACTTGAGTATCTCATCACGATTTGACTTTGTGAATATTGGTATAATAATCACCTTATGCTCAGCCACCTTGGGTGGCAACACCAAGCCCCTGCTATCAGAGTGCATCATAACCATTATGCCAATGGACCTTGTGGAGAACCCCCATGAGTTTTGGTGCGGGTGTTTCTTCTTTTGGTCTTTATCTAAGAAGATTATGTTAAATGGTTTTGAGAAATTTTGCCCGAGGTAATGTGTGGTACAACCCTGGATGGCCTTACCTATTGGCAAGAACATCTCTAAAGAGAGGGTGCGAACTGCACCAGCAAACTTTTCCTTTTCACTTTTATACCCTGCAAGACTTGGTATAGCAAGAAGCTCCTCATATGTCTTCTTGTACACATTCAAGAGTATGTCTGTTGCTTCTGCCTTAGCCTCCTCTTGTGTGGCAAAAGCAGTGTGCCCCTCCTGCCAATGGAACTCCCTTGAGCGTAGGAATGGCATGGGATGCTTAAACTCCCATCTTACTACAGAGCACCACTGGTTGAGTTTTAATGGCAAATCATTGTAGCTTCGTATCCACTTGGCATAAGCTGGGTACATTATTGTTTCAGATGTGGGCCTTACAGCCAACCGCTCTGCAAGTTTTGAGTTACCAGCATGGGTGACCCAAGCCACCTCAGGGGAAAAACCCTCAACATGCTCCTTCTCTTTCATGAGGAGGTGCTCTGGTATGAACAATGGAAAGGAGGCATTTCTTACACCCCTAGCCCTCAACTTCTTGTCCATATAGTTGCGAATTGTGTCCCATATGTACTGGGCTTTGGGTCTGAGAATGTAGCATCCAGACACATCTGTGTACTCAATTAGCCCCGATTTTGTGATTACCTCTGTGTACCATGCATTCGTATCTTCAAGCTTGTCGTATTGTATGCCCAGGGTGCTATCTTTGTTTGCCATTCTCCACCACAAGAGATGATGCATTTATAAAACTTTTGTGGTTAACTTGGGTTTGTTGTGAGGGATTTACAGTTGCCTGTAACAAAAAATCCACATATTTGTGCCTCTCTTTTTGCTCCTGATGAGTCTCTCATTTTTGCCCTATGTATGCCCTTTTGTATCTTTCAAACCAAGCATCATTGTACTTACCCACAATTATCAAACCTTGCTCATCCCTTGGGGCTACCCTTTTACCCTCTCTAACTATATCGCCAAAGGGTACTATACCGCTGAATTGCTCCCCAGAGGCATACTCAACCTTAAAGCCGAGTTGCTGGGCGATCCATATACCCACTGTGTTGTCATAGAAATGCCCCCTAGCACTCAAGAAGCCAGTAATCTCGCCCCTTACCAGTTTTATCAGCATCTCAGTAATAGAGTAAAGCTCAGCCCGGATTGTTACCTCTTGATTTAACCTAAGCCTCGTATGGTCATACACAAATATTGTAGAATAGGGCTGGTTTAATTGGCAAGGGGAGGGCTCGCAAACTAAAACGCTCGTTCCATCAAACCACTCCACACTCCCAGGTTTTGCTAAGAGCCATAAGCCATGGTGTGGATAGAACACGATTGCAGAGGTTATCATACCCTTATCGTTTGCTACTCTTTCAACAACCCCTGCAATCTCACCATACCATGTGCTCTTTTTTTGTGTATAGGCGTGACTCCCATCAAGAGGGTCAAGCATTAGCATTACCCTAGCATCCATATTGGCATAAAACTTGTTCTGGAGTTGTGTTGGTGTTTCCAGACACTCCTCCACTGAGATGGTTATATCTGGGGCAACCATGTGCACCTCTTCGAGTATTGTTAACTGGTTTTGAATGTCAGTGGCTGAAAGGGTTCTACTTGCCACATTATCACCACTACTTTTAGACATGGCCTTTGCTTTACCAAACCCTGCAACAGTGGCTTGTTTTGTGGCTTCCATTCCCCTTATAATTGCTTTCTCTAATTCACTGAGTTTCATGGTTGTCCTGTAACCCAAACAAACTTAAAAACATTTTCCATCCTAAAGTGATTAATACTAAGAGGGAAAAGATTAAATACAGTGTTTGAGTTTTAAATGCGTATGAAAACAGACCTTGTTGTGGCTGGTTATCTCATCCACAGGAATAAAGTGCTCTTAATCAAGCACAAAAAAATAGGCAAATGGCTGCCTCCTGGCGGACACATTGAACCAAATGAGACACCAGATGAGGCATTGAAACGTGAGATAAAGGAGGAGTTGAATTTGGACATAGAAATTCTAAACACAACTAGGGTGGCAGAAGAGGGCAACATAAAGCAGCAGCTTGCCGTGCCTTTTTATGTAAATGTGCACAGTGTTGGCTCTCATGATCATTGTTGTTTATTCTATATATGCAAACCAAAGAACCCAGAGCAGATAGCACTCAACCAAGCAGAGCTTGATGGTTATAAGTGGTTTACTAAGGAAGAACTAAAGCAAGTTCCTGTTGATGTTAAAAACATTGCTCTAAAGGCGTTTGAGGTGTACGAATGGTTGACTCAAAATGAATCAAGATAAATATTGTGTGCGAGATATCTCACTTGCAGAGACTGGCAGGAAGAATATCTCTTTCAGTATAAAGGAGATGCCAGTGCTTACTAAGATTAAACAGAGATTCGAGCGAGAGAAGCCACTCAAAGGCATTCGTGTTGGCATGGCATTGCACATAACCACAGAAACAGCGTATCTTGTGGAAACCCTGATTGCAGGTGGTGCTTTAGTGAGCATTTGTTCATGTAATCCACTCTCAACACAAGACAACTCTGCTGCTTATCTTGCCAAAATTGGTGTGAGTGTGTTTGGATACAAGGGTGAGAGTAAGGGGGAGTATTATGAGTTTATTGAGAGGGTTATTAGCTTTAAGCCACAGATAACTGTGGATGACGGGTGTGACTTGGTTACTATGCTCCATGAGAAACACCCAGAACTACTTGATGGGGTGTGGGGTGGTACTGAAGAGACAACGACTGGTGTGAGGCGCTTGAAGGCAATGCATCGGGCTGGCAAACTAAGATATCCAGTTATTGCTGTGAATGATAACTTCACCAAGCATATGTTTGACAACTACTATGGCACTGGTCAGAGTGCAATTGATGGCATAATCCGAGCTTCAAATGTTCTCATTGCTGGCAAAAAGGTGGTTGTGGTTGGTTATGGGGATTGTGGTAAGGGGGTTGCTGCAAGAGCCAGGGGCTTAGGGGCAATAGTCATTGTGACAGAGGTTTCACCAAAGAGGGCACTTCAGGCGGCAATGGACGGCCACCTGGTTATGCCGCTTATGGAGGCGGCAAAGATTGGGGATATCTTTATAACAGTCACTGGCAACAAGAATGTGGTGCCATTTGAGGCAATAAGACTTATGAAGGACTCTGCAATCCTGGCAAATGCAGGGCACTTTGATAATGAGATTGATGTGGCTGCTTTGGAAAGGAACGCCACTGAAAAAGAGGAGATTAGACCCTATTTTAAGCGTTATAGAATTAATGGGAAGGATGTTTACCTATGCGGGGAGGGTCGCCTCGTTAACCTTGTGTGTGGTGAGGGGCACCCGAGCAGTGTTTTGGACCTATCATTCGCTGGGCAAGCCCTAGCTGTTGGATACCTCGTCAAAAACAGGGGCAAGTTAAATGTGGGTGTGATTAAACTACCTAAAGAGATTGATGATGAAATAGCCCGGCTGAAGCTTGAGAGTATGGGTATTAGAATAGATACACTTACCAAAGAGCAGATTGCTTATCTTAATAACTGGAAGGAAGGCACATGAGTGTGATATTTGTCGTCACAGGCGGACCTGGGTTTGGCAAGACAACCTTGGTAAGGGCATTGGAACAGAGAGGGTTTTACTGTGCTTATGACGCTGCTTCAGACTACATCGCAAGGTTGCTGAAAGAGGGCAAACCATACGACACGACTTCCACTGAGTTCAATGAGCAGGTTGCTAAACTCAGAGTGAAGCAGTATGAGAGTGCTCCACCTAACAAGGTATGCTTCTTTGATAGGGGTATCCCAGATTGTTTGGCATACATTGATGATAATCAGCTTAAGAAAAGCTTGTTGGCTTTGGGCAGGGCTTATCGCTACAAAAACCCTATCTTTGTTGCCCCACCGTGGCGTGAGATATTTGAGAGCCACAAGGGCAGGCAGGAGAGTTATGACGAAGGTGTGAGGTTACACAAGAGGATCATGAAAATCTATATTGATCTTGGTTATGAGGTTGTTTTGTTGCCAAAGTCAAGTGTTGTGGAGCGGGTTAGATTCGTGCTGACTAGAATCAAACAGAGGTCTTAACATGGTGAAGAAGGGATTCAAAGATGTGTGGTTTATTGATCCTTTGAGCTCCACGCGCAACTATATACATGGGCTACCCCATTTTGGTGTTGCTCTCACTCTCCAGAGGAGAGGCGAGTTTGTGCTTGGGATTGTACGACCCATTCTATGAGGAGTTGTTTGTTGGGGAGCGGGGCAAGGGGGCATTCCTTAACAATAAACAGATTAAGGTATCTGATGTGACACAACTCTCCAGGAGTTTGCTATGCATAGGCATACACACTCGTGGTAACGCCAACCTAAAGCATGGGCTCTCTCATTTCAGAAAACTATTGGAGGTGAGTGGTGCATTTAGAAGGATTGGCTCCACCGCTTTAGAGATTTGCTATGTGGCGTGCGGTAGGGTTGAGGCACACATAAACAACAACTCAGACATTCACGCTATTCCTGCTGCAAAGGTTATTCTTGAGGAGGCAGGAGGCAAACTCACAGACTTTTATGGGCATCCTTGGGATCCAAATGCGGGTTCAGTGGTGGCTTCGAATGGGCATATCCACAAGGAATTAGTGGCTTTACTGAGGGATATTTGAAGCAATTATCCAAAAGATTTAAATACCAAAGTCAAATCCATAGGGTTATTTGAATTCGAGGGGTGTTTTATTATGGCAGAAATGCCAAGACCATTGGACGCATTGAACAGAGCAAGAGGAAAGCGAGTTATAGTTGAACTCAAGAACAAAGCCCTGTACGTGGGTAAGCTCAATGCCTTTGACATACACATCAATGTTGTGTTAGACGAGGCAGAACTTAGAGAAGAGGGCGAGGTAAAAAAGAAACTCGGTACTGTGTTTATCCGAGGGGATACAATAGTTTCTATTGCTGTTGAGTAAAGATGACAAAGGGAACTCCCTCAATGGGGAAGAAGTCAGGTAAAAGGACCCATACTATTTGTAGGAGGTGTGGCAAGCGCACATTCCACATCAGAAAGAAGAGATGCTCATCTTGCGGCTACGGCAACTCAAGCAAGATGCGGGCTTATAATTGGCACAAGAAGGCTTAGGTGTTCTCGCCCTTGAGGGCAACAAACCTAACACCTGTGAATTCTCTCTCTTCGACTTTCTTTCCTGAGCTGTAGCATTGAAGTATTAGTTTTCCCTCTGCTTCTGGGAATAAAAGCATACCCCCTTCGTATGAGAGTTGCTCAGCCAACACCTCTGGTTTAAACCTGTCCTGCTCCACTCCTGCGGTTAAGTATATCCTATCAAATGGCCCCTCTTCAGGAGCGCCCATGGAGCCATCCCCACATATAAGCTTGAATCTATTGTGGAATTCCCTCTCTCCAAAATAAGCAATGAGGTTTTCTTTGGCGAACTTATGAAGCTCAGGTATGATTTCAATACTCACTACTTTGCCCCCTGGACTAACCAACTCTGAGGCAATAGCAGCATGATAGCCACACCCTGTTCCCACTTCAAGCACTTTCATCCCTGGTTGGAGCTCTAGCTCATCACACATAAAAGCCACCATAGAGGGTTGGGAGCAGGTTTGTTCATAGCCTATGGGTAATGGGATATTATTGTAGGCTAATGCCCTTAAGCTTACAGTAAGGGTTCTAGCATTTATTAATAGCTTCACAGCGCCAGTAGCCAAATTAACGAGCTGTTCTTCTGTACTCTCTTTGGAGTTGGTTGTGGAACCTGAGAGTAGCTGATCTCTTAGCTTTTTGACTATATTTGGCTCAAAAAAGAAGCATTCCACTGGAACATCTGGCAAGAAAGCACCTCTATCCACTTTTCTCATTGCTTCCAACACCCTCTTGCTTCTTTTGCTTCTTGCCCTAAGGTAATTGGTTTCACTTTCAATGAGGTCCACTAGGGAATCGTTATTCATGGTGTGTAAGAGCAAACCCACTCTTATAAACATTACCATTATGGAATGGTGCTTCTATGGAGAAAAAACAAACTTTTTAAAAGAGTGCTTTATTCTTGGTGGATGTGCAGGGGGCACATACGAGGTTGCTTCGCCCATTGCGGGGATGCCGGAGCGGTCAAACGGGGCAGGCTTAGGACCTGCTGGCTTAGTGCCTGCGGGGGTTCGAATCCTCCTCCCCGCACTTTCTCAATAAATTAGAATGTAATTGTGCTCTCAACTT
>QMQS01000031.1 GCA_003650585.1 Candidatus Woesearchaeota archaeon | reverse complement strand
TGTGGCACAAGATTCTTGTCAATATCCTTAGCAATATTTGCAATAATCTGAGTGAGTTTTGTCTTTAATTCAAGTTTTGCCATACGCTTGCTGTCAGAATCGTCTATAAGAACCAGGACACCCACCTGCTCTTTGGGCTGTGTGGGTTGTGGTGCCCCTTGGGGTGGTTGCATTGGCTGTAGTGTTGGCGGATAGCCAAAGGGTTGCCTTGATTGTGGGCCAGCACTCAACTCTGGCGGTGGCAAGAGAGCAATACCCACAACATAATTATCAAACTTTTTGAGAACCTCATCCTTGAATTTGTCGAGTTGTTTCTTAACCTTTTTAATTTTGTCTTGGGTCTCTTTTGGGAGTCTTTTGAGCATTTCTTGCAGTTTTGCTTCGGGATTACTGGGCGTATTAGAAACCTTTGGTTTTGATTTTGATTTTTTAGCCATTGAAATCACCTATGCTATCCCGAAAACCAAATCCCTATATAAATCTTTTGGTTCTCTACCAATCAGTGGTAATATTTCTAATGTTCGACACTCCTCGACGGAACCGAAACCTTTATAAATGATTACTATCTACTTAGTAGTAACAACAAAATAAGAGGTGATATATCAAAATGGTATCCCTTTGGAACGAACTGAGCCCAGAACCATTCAAACCTGAAACACTTGAAGGTGCTTTAATTAGGGCTGAGAATACTCAACATGCAATAAAGTTTGCATTAACATCTCGCTTGGCAGATGTAGTTCAAAAACTGACAGACAAGATTGATGACAAAGAACCAAAGAAGTATGTCTTGAATCGTGCTGGTGCTCAAGCTGTTGTGGACGCCCTTTCCGATGAGTTAACCAAAATTTATGCTAAGAAGGTTTATGGGGCAAAGGAAGATGAGGTTGCTCAGCTTCCCTCATGGATGAAAGAAATAACACTGAGAGCCTTGCTAAATGATTTTGGGTATGATTCCAAGAGGATGTTGGATCAACTCGAGGGGCAGAGAGCAACACCTGATACCATTAGTTCAGTTGTTGACCAATTGCTCCAACAGTTCAATCAGCATGTAGTTAGAGATGCTGCCACATTGCTGAGTGATCCAAAGAGAAAGGAGGAGGTTGCAAAGTATCTTGGTCCAACTTTAAAGAGAGAGGGCTTGGTGATAACTAACCCAGCTGCAGTTGACCCAGGTGAGTACTTACAACTCTTCAGATCAAAGATGTATGGCAGCCCAATTCAGCAGTTGGCTGAACAATCAAAATACATTGGACCATTGCCTCAAGAGAAAAAATAAACCCTTTTTCATATTTTCAATCTTTATGGTGATGAATTCTTTAATTCATCCCCCCAGCTGCTAGCCAGAAGGGCGCCACCAAAACCTTCTGGCTTTTTCTTTTTTTTGGTTAGATTTTTAAAGCATTCTGATATTTCTGCTGTGATGGAGCCGATTATTGCTAGGGCAGAGCGTGTGTTCCTAAGTAACTTTGAGCCAAAGGCATGGTTTGAGCGGGCAATATTTTATTCTTGGTACTGTAGTGTTCGTGACTGTGCCTTCTGCTATATGTCAAGTTTGCCAGCGAGGGAGTTTGCAAGGCGTAGCCCTGCTTCGATTCTGGCTGAGTTGTTGCTGTGCAGGCTTCTGGGGTGGAGGATTGGGTTTATCTCAGGGGGCATTGGTGCTTTCAAGCATGAGGAATTCTTTGATTTGCTCAAGAAAATGCATTCTGTCGCTGGAGAGAAGCTTTGGCTCAATGTTGGATTCCTGGATAAGAATACGCTAAAGATGTACCAGCCATATGTAAAGGGTGTGGTTGCTTCGATAGAGTGTATTAATCCAGAGTTACACGCAAGGGTGTGCCCCTCAAAACCAACCCAGCCCTATGAGCAGATGCTGAGCTCAGCTATTGAGCTAAACCTAAAAACAGCAATCACTATTATTATTGGCTTGGGTGAAACCAAGCGTGATTATCCAAAGCTCAAGCGCTTTCTTCAGAAGTACAGAGTGAGTAAGATACACTTTTATTGCCTTAACCCGCAAAAGGGCACAGCGTATGAGAACCAGAAACCCCCGAGTCCAGAGGAGCAGGCATGGTGGATTGCCAAAACGCGGATAGATTTTCCGAGCATAGACATTCAGGGGGGTATTTGGTTGGACAAAGTTGGCAGGGTTGGCTTGCTTCTCAAGGCAGGTGCCAACTCAATAAGCAAATTCCCGGCAATAAGATATTTTGGCAGCCCTGAGGCAAGGGCAATTGAGCAACAAGCAAAATCAGTTGGCAGGGAATTCATTGGAACATTAACAAAGCCACCGAAAGTTGATGTGAAACGCCTGCTTGCTGGATTAGAGTTTGAGAGTGAGTTAAAAGCAAGGATTGCAGCTAAATTAGAAAAATACTTGAGAAAGATAAAAGCAAAAGGGTTTTAAGAGTAAGATATAAGCATTAGAAACCTTTAAATAATTCTGGTAATTAAGTAGCAGGAATGGCACAAAGCAAGTTTGTGAGCTTAGAGATAAAGGGTAAGAAACACAGGTTCAAAGCAGGTATCACAGCAGAGGAGGTTGCCCAGAAATTAGGACTTAGTTTGGATGGTGTAATTGCAGCCAGAGTTGGCGATACAGCTATAGATCTAAACCGCCCTATAACCCATTCAGGAGTATTCAAACTGCTCTCCTTTAAAGACACCCTTGGCAAGGAGATATTTTGGCATTCCTCTGCCCATCTCTTAGCAGCAGCAATACTGAAACTTTATCCAAAAGCAAAGCCCGCTATTGGCCCACCCATTGAGGAGGGTTTTTACTATGACTTCTACAACCTTCACATAAGCCAAGAGGATTTTCCCAAGATTGAGGCAGAGATGAAGAAGCTCGTTCATGAAAACCACCCTTTCCTTAGGGAAGAGATCTCGAATGCAAAGGCAAAGCAATTGTTTAAGGGTAACAAGTTCAAACTTGAGATACTAAAAGAACTTGAGAAGCCAAGCATTTACCACACTGGAAACTTTGTTGACCTGTGTCGCGGTCCACATGTTCCCTCAACCAAATACCTACATGCAATAAAACTCACAAAGCTCTCAGGCGCGTATTGGAGGGGTGATGCCAAGCGGGAGCAACTAACCAGGGTTTATGGTATCTCTTTTCCAACAAAAGAGGAGCTTAAAGCCTACATTACCAGGCTGGAGGAAGCAGAGAAACGTGACCATAGAAAGATTGGTGCAAGGCTGGAGTTGTTTAGCTTCCATGAGGAGGGACCAGGGTTTATGTTCTGGCACAACAATGGGATGATAATATTCAATGAGTTGCTGGATTACTGGAAGGAGGAGCACAGAAAAGCTGGCTATCAACTTGTAATGACACCCATTATCCTTAGAAAAACCCTTTGGTTGCAATCAGGCCACTGGGAGCATTACAAGGAGCACATGTATTTCACAGAGATAGATGGCGAGGAGTATGCTGTGAAGCCAATGAACTGCCCTGGTGGGATCCTCATATACAAATCCCGGAAACACAGCTATAGGGAGTTTCCTATACGCATG
This sequence comes from Candidatus Woesearchaeota archaeon, assembly GCA_003650585.1. GTDB lineage: Archaea > Nanobdellota > Nanobdellia > Woesearchaeales > B29-G15 > B29-G15. Next base: position 6,639 of record QMQS01000031.1, on the reverse strand, counting down.
GCTGAGGTTGGGCTTGTGCACAGGCATGAGCTGTCTGGGGTGCTCCATGGCTTGATGCGCGTGAGGGCATTTTGGCAAGATGATGCTCATATATACTGCCTACCTGAGCAGATGGAGGATGAAATCATAGGTGTGGTAAAACTCGTTGACAAGTTCTACAAGGTTTTTGGGTTTGAATACAGCGTTGAGCTAAGCACTCGTCCAGAGAAATTCATGGGCAAGCGCGAGCATTGGGACAAGGCAGAGGACACACTTAAATCTGCCATGAAAAAGATAGGCAAACCATTCACTATCAATGAAGGGGAGGGGGCCTTTTATGGTCCAAAGTTGGACTTTCACATTAGGGACGCCCTGGGCAGGAGTTGGCAGTGTGCCACCATACAGCTTGATTTCCAGATGCCAGAGAAGTTTGATTTGAGATACATGGGTCCAGATGGCACAGAGAACCATAGACCAGTTATGATACACAGGGTTGTTTATGGCTCATTTGACAGGTTTATTGGTATACTTTTGGAGCATTTCGCAGGTAAGCTACCCTTGTGGCTATCTCCCTACCAAGTCAGGATTCTCACAATAGGTGAACGCTTTAATGATTACGCATACAAAATAAACAAGATGCTCTTTGAAGCAGGGATACGCACACAGGTGGATGACTCAGATAACACAATTAGCAAGAAGGTTAGAGAGGCACAGCTTGACAAGGTTAATTACATGGTGATTGTGGGTGAGAAAGAGGCAACCTCAAACACGCTCGCAGTGAGGACCAGAGCTGGAAAGACAACCTATGGGGTAAAGCTAAGAGATTTCTTGAAGCAGTTGAAGGACGAAATTGCCAAGAAGAAAATTGTTTGATGCCCAAATTGATTAACTAAGTATACGCTTCAATCTTTTCAATGCATCTTGGCCCAAGTATGGTTTGTATTTTGCCAACTCTGTTAGGGCAACATAGCTAGTTATGTTAGTGTTGATAATAAATACACCAGCTATTGTCAGGGCACCAACAAAACAAGCCTCTGAGATATCACCTTTGGTGGCGAGGGCATATGCACCTGCACCTATGCTGAGGGTGGCACCCCAGATATAACCCCTCGTTATGTCCCTTTGGCTAAAAGTTGGGGTCCACGCCCTAGCAATAAGCTCAGCTAACTCCTCATGCTCCTCTTTGGGTACCTGAAACACAATAGCAGGGTTGCCAAAGCGGTTGAAAAACACAAACCTTGCCGTGCTGTCATTTACTTGAAAATAACATTCTAAATCACCATTTGAGAGCTTGGGAGCTGGTATAAAGTCATACCTTGCTGGGTCTTCTAGCATTTGTCTTATCAATTGGGATTTAACAGGGGTGGCATTGTTCAATGCCTCTGCTAAACCCCTATAGAAGGCTCTCCATTCCTCTGTTCTCCTATACCTAAAGGCTTCGATTGCTTTAACCAAACCCTCTCTTGGAATGCTTGAGATATAGCCGAGTTGCTTTGAGATGCCCCTTCTAACATACCTTACCCCTTTGGCTGTTACACTTGTTACATTCTTAACTCTCTTGCCTACACCAACCATCCAATCCTCAAAGTCCCACCACATGTACTGTAGCTCACTTATCAGCTCCTCGAGCCTACTCTCTGGCATGGAGTTTGGGTGAGAGTGCGGATTTTATAAATCTTCCGAATTTCTAAACTCAAAAGTGGTACAATTCCATGCTGACTTAAATGGTACTACATCCGCTTAAACACCTTTATAGCTGTTCTGCCGTAGACTAAGTTCATATATGGCCTTGTGTACGACTCTCTGTTTATATTGAAGAGACCCGTAAATCCCAACCAGAAAGGTATATATCCTGTCAATGCTAAAGCCCCCACCAAACACCTAGTGCTTTCGGCTTCATATAAACCCGCAAGGTATACCCCTCCCCCTATTATAGCTGCGCCGAGTAGGGTGGAGCCAATGGAAAGCTTATCTAAGAGCCTCTCTTTCCTTTGCTTTCTGAACATAGCGTTGAGAAGCATCTCATCGCTAAACCCCTCACACTCATCTGTGACTTTGGCAACTATTAGCTCTAACCCTTCACTTGGTTCGGGGGCATAGGGGATTGCCACAAGTTTTCCGTCTCTTCTGTAGAGAACACCCACATCACTCCTTGCAACCATCTCAAACCCCTTTCTTTCCAGTCTTTGCACTGCGTATGCCCTATCAAAGTATTTTGGTAGTCTCATACTAATCACCAGGCTTTGGATAGTATTCATCACATTAAAATGTAACCAGAAATATTTAATCATCTACCTAATATCTTCACCAATTTGTTCTACAAAATAAGAAGTTAAGCTTTTAAATCCTTAATGCTTCCAAGCCACAAAAGGAGGTGGTGGGCATGGTAGAGAATTTGAAAGCAAAGGATATTATGACTCAGAATTACAAATGGGTAAATGAGCAAGATAATCTCGCTAAAGCACTCTCTCTATTTGATGAGGACACTGATGTTTTGATTGTGCTTGATAAAAATAAGAGGTATTCTGGCATACTAACGGAGAGGGCAATAATCCGTTCAGGACTGGATAGGAAAACCACAAAAGTCGTCCGTCTCAAGATGTTTGCTCCAAAAGTGAAAGCAGACACCCCTCTCACAGAGTGTGCCCGTCTAATGATAGAGAATGATATAATGAATCTGCCTGTTTTTCGTGGCAACACCCTCCTTGGGGTGATAGATGATACAAAGCTGTTGAAAGAGGTGACTATGCGGAAGTTCGGCGAGCGAAAAGCAGGGGAATTCATGTCAACAGAGGTATTAGTGGCAGCCCCAGAGGACTCTATAGCCACAGTTTTGAGAAGCTTTAGGGAGTTCCATATATCCAGAATGCCAATAGTGGAGGATGGTAATCTAGTGGGGATTGTAACGCTGCACGATATAATGGAGAAGGTGCTTAATGCCAAAGAGAGACCAAGTTTTGGGCATATTATTGATGAGAAAGAGTCTGTGCTAGAGCTGCCTGTGGAGAATGTGATGTCCTTTCCTGTCTATACCTGTACCCCAGAGACTCCTGTGAGGGAAGTGGTAAAGCTAATGGTGGAGTGGGGACTAAATAGCGTTGTTGTGGTGGATAACAAAGGGAGTGTATTGGGGATAATAACGAGAAGAGACCTTCTAGAGCCGATATCAGAATTGCCCAAAGTGACTGAGTACCCAATAATCCAAATAAGCTCAAAGATTGAGGCTATGAACCGCTCTGGAATTAAGAAACTTGTTACCAGGTTTGTTGACAAGTTTAAGGGAAGGTTGCCCAATCCAAGTTTTTATATTTACCTAACGCAACACAAGGAAAAGCTGAGGGGCATGCCCCTTATTTATGCCCGTTTGAGGGTGAGCAGCGGGAATGGTAAGTATCATGTGAGGGCAGAGGGATGGGGTAGCGAGAATGCTGTGAGGAATGCTCTCTTGAAGCTTGAGAAAGAGATTCTCAAACGCACAACAAAGTTGACAAGGGCTGACAAACAGAGATTGTTAGAGTACGTAGAGTTCGAAAGTTTGAGTTAAATAGACAAACTTTTTAAACCAACCTTTATTTAACCTCGCTATGGTACTTGAGCGACTAGGAAATTCTCTCAGGGGTGCAATTGAAAAGATATCAAAGGCACTTTTTGTAGATAAGAAACTCGTTAATGAGTTGATAAAGGACCTGCAGAGGGCACTAATTGAGGCAGATGTAAACATCCAACTAGTGATGGAGGTCTCTGAGCGTATAAGAAAGAGGATGTTTGAGGAGGGGATTCCGAGCACTGTAACCAAGAGGGACTACCTGCTAAGAGTTGTTTATCAAGAGTTAATTGCTCTGATGGGCAAAGAAGAGAAGAGGATTGAAATAAAGAAAAAGCCCACTGTTGTAATGCTGGTGGGGTTGTTTGGTTCGGGTAAGACCACAACTGCCGGTAAACTTGCAAATTACTATAAAAAGAGGGGTATAAAGGTTGCTCTTCTCCAGACAGACACATACCGCCCAGCTGCCTATGAGCAACTCCAACAACTGGCAAAGAAGGTTGGAGTGGAGTTCTACGGTGACAAGAAGGAGAAAGACCCTGTAAAAATATATCAAAAGTTTAGGGACAAACTGAACAAATACGAGCTGGTTGTGTTGGACACTGCTGGGAGGGATGCTCTATCTAAGGAGTTAATTGAGGAGATTAGACGCCTCACCAAAGAGGTTAAACCTGATGAGAGGTTGCTTGTGATATCCGCTGACATAGGTCAAGCCGCCCAAGCCCAGGCAGAGGAATTCCACAAGAGTTGCAATATAACTGGAGTGATTGCAACCAAGATGGATGGCTCAGCCAAGGGTGGCGGTGCTTTGACAGCATGTGCTGCCACTGGCACACCCATTGTTTTTATTGGAGTTGGTGAGAAGCTGGGTGACATAGAGCTATTTAGACCCAAGAATTTTGTGGGTAGGTTGCTCGGAATGGGCGACCTTGAGACACTCCTTGAGAAGACAGAAGAGGCAATCTCAAAAGAGCAAGCAGAGGACCTCAGTAAGAGGTTGCTAAAGGGTGAGTTCAACCTTTTGGACCTGTACGAGCAGATGTCAGCATTGAGGAAGATGGGACCCCTTAACAAGATAATGGAGTTAATCCCTGGGATGTCAAAGCTCAAGTTGCCTAAGGAAATGCTCGAGACTCAAGAGGAGGTCATAGAGAAATGGAAGCATATGATGAACTCTATGACAAAAGAGGAGCTTGAAAACCCAGAGGTGATTAATTCAAGCAGGGTTGAGCGAATCGCAAAGGGCTCAGGCACCACACCCACAGAGGTTCGCCATTTGATAAAGCAGTACAAGAAGACCAAGAAGCTCATGAAGATGCTTAAGGGTGGTCCTGCATCATCTGAGAAAAAACTTCAAAAAATGATGAAGAGGTTTGGCTTGAGTATATAACTCAGCTTCTTAAATTAGGGTTTTGATTATAAGCCCAATGATGAACCCAATAACCAAGCCCAACAGGAAGTCAACGAACTCACCACGAATGTCCTTGCTCTCCATCAATGCCTTTACATTCTCAGTCACTGATTTGGTGGGGCTAGGAGTTGGCTTAGCTTCCTGAGTTTCTGCTTTGGGTTTTTCCTCTTCCTTCTCAGCAGGTTCTTCTTTTGGTTTCTCAGGCTTTGGAGTGAGCTCCTCTATTCTGCGCTGGACCAGTCTGTACATCTGGTCCTGTTTCTTTGTCCCCTCTAACCTATCTGCAAGCACCCTGTCCCCAACAGAATTCCTAACCCAATTGGCAAAGTCGTTCCTGTCCTCTGTTACATGCGAGTGAAATATCTCAGAGGGCATTGTTTTGAGTGACTCGAGAAGGTCGTTGAGGTTCTTAAGAATTGTGCCATCGTTCACCCTAAAGTACTCATTCTCATTAACATCATTGAGTAGATCTATTTCCATCCCAATCACCTCTTTTTTGTGTGAGCAATTGTTTTATGTACGCTCAAACCAACTTTAGTGCTAAACCCCTTTCCACAATGGGGGCATTTGAACTTTTTAATATTTTTGGTTTTTCTCCTCACAAAATGTTTGAGCAACACAATCTGGAATTGCTTTTTATCCATGACACCTCTAAGTTGCTTTGCTAGGTTCTTCTCTTTGAACACAAACTCAATCCAGTTGGCAAAGTCATTCTTATCCTGGTTTACATGACGCTGGAACACACTATCACTTATTTCATCCAACCTCAATGCAAGTTCTCTTATATTCTTGATAATCCCACCATCTTCCAAGTAAAAGTATTTCTCAGGCTTCACCATGTGTCTCACCCCTATTCTTTAGCTTAAGCCTAAACTCGGCTAATTTTGGACTTGTAACCTTGGTTTTTGTTTTTTCCTCAATCCTTAAGATGAGGTCGTTGAGTATGTTCATATAGTTGATAAAGGCATCGTAAGGGCTGCTATAAGGGTTGAAGTACTTGTGTACATCACCATCATTGAACCACTTGGTGCACATATAGTAAAAGTGGTCTGAGGTCTGGAGTTTTCTCCAGTCTTCTATTATGCTCTTGTCTTTGGTCTTGAGTACGGCTTCTTCGAGTTCATAAATGTACTCTGCTGCTGCCCTTTGAATGTCATTGCCCACCCATGCACTCATATCACGCTCTACATCTGCCCATGAGATAATCTCTGGGCAATTAAACTCTCCCATTGTGGGGTACCTAGCAATTGCCTCACTCGGTGTAACAAAGTCATTATCCTTATGCTTTAGGATCTCGCCTGGTAATGCCCTAAGAAACTCAAAAATACCAGTCTCCTTCCACTGATGCTCACCAAATGTTTCATAATCCATAAACAGGTTGACCACATGCCCATTTCCATTGGCCTTAGAAACCCAATCAGCGAATTTCTCAGCAGTTAGTGGGAAGCCATCCCAACTGCTCTCAGAAAACCTGAAGGCAATGTCATCTGACAACCTATAATTTTTTGGAAGAATCTTTAGTTTGGGTAAGCCTGGTGGGTGATAAAGGAAGTTTGGAGAGCGCCACCCCAGTATCTTGTCTGCTCCCTCTGCTAGCACCCCTTGGTACCCCAAATCACTCATCGTTCTTCCGAGTTCATTATTGTAAATCAGTTCTGTATTTCTAAAGACTTTGGGCTTTGTGCCAAACAACTTTCTGATTATG
>QMQS01000030.1 GCA_003650585.1 Candidatus Woesearchaeota archaeon | reverse complement strand
GCATATAATCAAAACTTGCACCGTCCCACCCGAATATTAATATCTTATTAGAGTTAGCTCTCAACAAAATTCATCACCCATTTGGTTACATCTATTTTGTCTTTTAATAGTTTGGCCCTTTTCTTCTGCCATATCTCCCTGATATCCTGCTTTTTTAGCATCATTTCAATTGTTGGTTTTGCTTCGTTTAGATTATTAAAGAAGAATTTCAATTCATACCTCTTCAACTCATTATGAACTCCTGAAAATTTTGCAGTAGGAGTTATGTGCACAGTTGGTACACCCAAAACTGCTGCCTCGGTCGCAGTAGTTCCTCCTTCACTTATTACCATTCTAGTAAAGTATAGAGCATCGTGCATCTGTTCAGGAGGGATGGCCATTCTGTAACCCTCCATCCCCCTTGGTAGTGGTTTCTCTGACGAAATAAACACCTTACCCCTCTTTTTCAATATTTCTATTATTTTATACTTGTCTGCATAGCTCAAACCAGATTTACCAACATCGTGGGCCGCACCCCAGGCCACAAACCTCAACACAAAGTACTCCCGCTCTTTTACGCCCAACTGCTTAAGAACCGTTGGATCTGGTGAAAAATAATTGGGATGTAAGTAAGCCAGTTCATGAAAGCCATTGTACCTCACTTGTTTCTTACCTAAGTTCTTCATAAAACAGGCGGGTGTGATAATTCGTGTGGCAAATGGCTTGTAAAGGGCAATCTCAACCTTGGAGTGCTCTGTGTCGTCAAATATGTAACACCTAATGCCCAAAGCCCTGCAAACCTGAGCTAGATAGAAATCCGCTATTCCTAAAGCGATGTCTGGTTTAAATGTGCGACAAATGGAGTAAATCTTCTTTATCACAATTGCGTATGTGCCCACTTTACCTAATATCCCCTTATGGTGAGTGATGTAAGGAACATAAGGAATGCGATATGCCCTCAAGAGCTCATATGTAACCTCCTTTCTTTTTGCAATCACTAAGATCTCGTGACCCTTACTCTTCATCTCGGAAATGAAATTCTTAAAGAAGTGTACATGCCCTGGGTGTCCAATATCAATCAAAATCCTCATATCCAATCATTTTGCATATTTTTCATATAAACTCATAGGCAAGATTTGAGCCTTACAAGCCAGGAAGATAGCAGGTCTAAAGAACCTAATGATGCTGTAATAAGTTGGGTAGTCTCTAAAACTTTTAGGTGGTAGGCTTAGTATTTTCTCAAATTCTTCCTCACTCAGCCCCAATTTCTTAAGCACATACTCCTTATCCTCTTGTGCCTGCGCCTCTGATATGGGGGGTTTCTTTATTCGCTTAAGTGCTGCTTCTCGAGTAATCTGCCCTGAGCGAATCTGTGCAGAGAGGTGCACCTTCCTCTTATCTATACCAAACTTCCTTGGTAAGATATAGCCCTGGAAAAAGCGAGTATATCTTGATTCATAGTGCTTCTCACCGTACTCTCGCCATCCTAACTCCCTCTTCACTATTTTTGTTATCTCCTTTTGAGAATAAGGCAGGTACTCTAAAAGTCTAATCACCTTAATCCTTTTTATTAGGACATAGTAGAGAAGCCTCAATAGAGTGAGGTTTGGGTAATCCCTCAGTTTAACACTCCCAAACCTTTTGTTTATACTTCGGATATACCTTCCGTCCATGTAAGTCCAATCTCTAGGGCAATTACCCTCTGTCCTAAAGTTGTGACCTTCTATTATGTACCTCACTCCTTCCTGAGCAGCAACCCTGTGCAATGCCCCAAAGATTGCTATATCAGTAGGTATCTCTCCATCTGGTACAGAAGCTTTTAAGAATGCGAGTTGTAGGTCCTTAAACTCTTCCCAGTCAAGCACCACGGTGTAAAGGTCTACCCCCAGTCGACTTGTTACTTGTTTTATATTAGAAACTGAAATCTCTGTGTTCCAACCATTATCAACATGAACAGCAAGTGGCCTAAGCTTGAACTTCTTTGCCATGAGTAAAGTGAATGAACTGTCCCTACCACCACTCACACCCACTACGCAATCGTATCTCTTGTTCTTACCTGAAGCTTTAATCTGAGTGATTAATTTGTTCAGTTTTTGTTTACCCTCTTTGTTGAGGGGATAAAGCACATTCATTCGTTCGTACATCTTGCAATAGTTACACACACCCTGCTCATCAAATTTAATATCAGGCACAGTTTCATCGAGAATGCATCGTGTACATATTTGAATCTTTTTCACATAGATCACCTAAATATTTTCTCCAATTCTTCTTTTGATGGATAGTTTATCAGCACAGCTCTCCTGGGACCATGATAAACAAAAAGACTCCCAGCTGCGACAGCTGAGGCACCCCCATTTTTTACAGCATCATAGAAATGTTCAAGTTTTCCAGCACCTCCACAAGCAATAACTGGAATATTCAATTTACGGGCGACACTTTTAATAAGCTCTATATCGTACCCTTCCATTGTGCCATCCTTATCTATCGAGTTCAAGAGAATTTCCCCAGCCCCATTCTTCTCCACGCGTAAAGCAACTTCTAAAGGATCGAGCCCAGTGGGGTTTTTCCCTCCACATGTATATACTTCGTACGAGCCATCTTTTCTTCTTTTTGCATCAATTGAAACAACTATACTTTGAGCACCAAACATTGTTGAGGCCTTTTTAATGAACCCAGGATGTTCAATTGCAAATGTATTTATTGCCACCTTTTCTGCACCAGCACCCAATAGCTGTTTGATATCTTCTAAGGTTCTTATACCACCCCCAACACAAAAAGGCATGAAACACTCCTCAGCAATTTTTGATACAAGTTCAAGTGAAATAACCCTTCTTTCTTCAGAAGCCGTTATATCCAAAAAGATTAATTCGTCAGCTTCTTTCTCATTAAAAATCCTTACAGCATTTATTGGGTCTCCAATGTACCTGGGATTTTTGAACTGCACTGTTTTCACCAAACCCAAACCCTTGAGCAACAAACAGGGGATTACCCTTATCTTCAACATTTTATCTCAACAAAATTCCTAAGCAAGGTCAAACCATCTTTGTGACTTTTTTCAGGGTGGAACTGTACACCAAACAGATTGTTTGACATTATAATAGAGGGAAATTCATAACCATAATGGGTAGTTGCTGATATTATTGCTTCATCTTCACAATCCAAATGGTAAGAGTGAACAAAATAGAACCATGCTTTATCTTGAATGCCTCTAAGGAGTGGATTATCCTTTTTTATAATAATAGAATTCCAGCCCATGTGAGGCACCTTGAGGTTTGTTCTTTCGACCCTAAACCTCTTTGTTTTAGCATTGATCCAACCTAAACCCTCTATTTCTCCTTCTTCACTCCACTTTGTGAATAACTGCATCCCCAAACAAATTCCTAATATTGGCACTTTTTCTTCCATTGCTTTCTTAGTTAAAACAGGTAACAAGCCCAATTGTTTCAGGTTTTTCATACCCTCCGCAAAACTTCCCACACCTAAAAGAATGATCTTGTCAGCATTTTCGATATCTTCAATCTTAGAAGAAATCTTTGCCACACCTCCAACCTTCTTAATTTTGTGTAAGACTGCTCTTAAGTTTCCTAAGCCATAATCCACAATCACTATCATCTTATACCACCACTCCATTGGTTAAACCTGTTGGGTTGTATTTAAATTTTTTTAAAATATAACTCCCCTATTAAATGCATGCTCTCTTTTCTTTTTCTTAAATATAAATTCAAGCCCTTCAAGTAGAGCTCCAAGTGCTGGAAGTGGATCCTTCAAGGAGATAATATCATATATTTGGTTTTTTCTAAAAAACTTAAGAAATTCCTTAAGGTCATGAAGTTTGTCCTTGCTTTTGAGCAACCATAGTAAGTCACCAAGTAAAAGCCATCGTGCAAGCACCCCCTGTTTGTACTTGATAACTGGAGTGACATCACCTTCCAGAGCCATCTTAAAAAGTAAATAAGGAAAGTCAACACCTGCGTAGATGGGCAATGCCAAAGAGCCCCAGAATCTCGGATTTACTTCCATTAATTTTGGTTTATTATCCCTTGTATCCACCTTAAACTCTGCCATACCCACACCTTGCCATCTCATAGCTTTAAACAGTCTTACACCATACTTCTTTATCTCATCATTTACTACACTCATTCTCAGTACACTTGGTCCCATTCCTCGTGGATAATCTCTCAAACGCTTGTAGACAAACACTGCTCTTAATTCAGATTTATCGTTAAATAACACATTAAGACCATAGTTTCCTTGAGACGGAATAAACTCCTGCATTAAATACTTACCATATCGGTGAAAGAGTGAATCTCTCAGTTGATCCAGTTGGTCCTTGTTTCGCAACAAGAATAACCCTCTTGAGCCAGTACTGATGGCAGGCTTTAACACCATCGGAAACCCAATCTTCTTATAATTTGCTAGAACATCTGAAAGCGAGTTAACAATAATAGTCTTAGGAATAGGCACTTTAGCTCTCTTCGCTATTTCTATTGTTTGGGATTTATCTCTCCCTTTCATTATTGTTTTGAAATCTGCTACTGGAATTTTAGAAAATTTAGATAATTCTTCCTTGTATCTTGAAAAAAATAACGTGGTATCATCTCTCACTGGAATAACAACATCTATCTTCTCCTTTTGAAGGAGAGCAAACATCAACCGCTTAAACCCCTTGGTTTTTGGGTTAGGGTAAACAACTCTTTTGGAAACAAAGCGAGAAAAAAAACTAGAACAAACCCATGAATCATTACCGATAATAACCTTTACACCCCTCTTGCCCAGTGAGCGTACAACTTGCAATGCAGCCCTAGACCTTCCATCCAAAACAAACACAGTTCTTACCATGGTTTATAATCTTTGATAGTAACAAAATTAGTATTTTGGGGACATCTTGAGAGCAGCTTATCCAAAAGTTCTAAGGCTGTTTTACCTAAGTTTTTCATCTTTAACTTATGTCTCAAATAATCTGAAAACAAACTTCCACGCTTTTCTGTACGCTTTCTCTTAAAACTCAAACACTCATTTGGGTGAAACAGAAACACGATAGGTTTTCCCATCAGCCTAGCTTCTAATTGTAAGATCCTTTGTAGTTGAGCTGTTATAACTGGGCTAAGTCTCATATGTGTACCAGTGAAGCCCCATATAAAAGCCGAAACAGGAACCTCCAGTACCTTCGAATTACCAACCAAAAAGGGGTTTTTGTAACTCAAATAATATGGCCTTCTAGGAGCATATAGCCACCCCAATTTATTCATTGCCCCCAAGGTGAAAGGGCCATCAATCCTCTGCGAAGAAACAGAGGAGTCAAATCTAAACCCTGCTTTTTCCAACGCAATCACAGTGCTTTTGTTGATTCTTAGTGCTGGGGCTCGGAATGAGAGTATCTCTGTCTTGGCAATCTTTTCAAGTTTGGTTTTACATTTTTTAAGAAGAGCTAACTGTTCTTCAAAAGCCATCTGATCATAATAATCAGTATGATCGTATCCGTGGCATCCTACCTCATGACCTGCTTTCCTTACAAGCATTACAGATTTTGGGGATAATTCAGCGAACCTAACTGTAAAGAAGAATGTTGACTTAATTCTATGCTTTCTATAAAGACGAAGCAGTTCTGGTAATGCCTCTTGTTCAACCCGCTTAGCCACAGCTTCATCTCTTGTATTCGTTTCAAAAGAATGGCATTCGACATCCGTAGTCATAATGAAATACATTTTTTAAGTAGCTTTTTCAAAACCTGTTTGGTAAGATAAAGTGATCCACCCTTTATGTATGCGGAAGAACATGCTGCACAGATGATGTCTATCCATGAGCGCTTAGTGAATTTCAGTGTATAGTCCCCCTCCAGCAACTGATTTTTAATATCATCAATAGTGGTAAAGATAACAACATTTTTACCAACCTCTCTTGGGAAGTGTGCGTCAGAGCCAGCAAGCACCTTCTTGCCATGCCTCTTTGCCAACTCGAGTGCTTTCAGGTTGGCATTATGGAGTGTTCTAGAGTTAAACCCCTCTATAAAATCAAACTCTTGCAAATAGCTAAGAATCTTGGGGTTGTTTCTTAAGGGGTGGGGCAAAACAAGCAAGCCATTCTGGGCTCTAACCTCCCCAATTGCTTTGATAATATCTCTAGCAGTAATCTCCTTCTCAACAAACAAGGCAAGAATCTCGCCAGAGTTTGTTTTCTTTTCTTGTCCCACAATCACCTGCAATGGTATGTTGTGGCTTGTGCAATAATCCCTAACAGCAAGCCCGCCCTTAACAGTTTCGTGGTCTGTTATTGCAATCCCAGACAAGCCCCTCTTCAAAGCACTCTTAACTAGAGCTCTAATGCTCATATTACTATCCGGTGAGTAGTTAGTATGAACATGAAGGTCGAACATGTATCCCATTCCCTAGCAAAATCTATCAGAATTTTATAAAATCTTCGATTATGACAAGAGCTTTGATTTGAGTATCTTTGCAATCTTGTTTGAGGTATTACCGTCACCGAAAAAGAGCTTATCAAAGGTAAAGCTTTGACTCAGCAGCTCAACAACTTCCTCACCCAAAGCTTCATAATCCTCGCCAAGGAGCACCGCCCCGTTCCCTAGCAACTCAGGCCATTCAGTTGTTGTCCTGAGTACAATACAAGGGGTTTTGGCATAGTAAGCTTCTTTCTGCACCCCACCTGAATCTGTGATTATGAGCCTCGCACTCTTTTCTAATGCTATCATATCAATATACGGCTGTGGCTCTATTAAGCGCACCCCTCCTGTATCCACCTTATGCAACTCAACCCTCTTTCTTGTCCTGGGGTGCAATGGCAACACCACAGGTTTATCAAGCTGTGACATCGCTCTAAAAACCCTCTCAAGCTTTTCCTTAAAGTCAACATTAGAGGGGCGATGGAGGGTTGCTAGGTAGAATTCCTTTTTACTGAGTCCCAACCTCTCAATCACTGTAGAAGCAGAGGCTTGCTCCATAAACTCCAAATAGGTTTCAAACATAATATCACCAACATTGAAAACATTCTTGGTGATGCCCTCTTGCTCTAGGTTTTTCACTGCTGTCATTGTGGGTGCAAACAAGTAATCAGAACAGTGGTCTGTGAGCACCCTGTTAATCTCCTCTGGCATCTCTCTATCGTAACTTCTTATCCCTGCTTCAATATGACAAAGCGGGATATGAAGTTTTGCAGCAACGAGAGCCCCTGCAATTGTGGTGTTGCAATCACCGTAAACAATCACCAGGTGCGGCTTTTCCTTTAAACAAATCCTTTCAAACTCCACCATGATTTTGCCTGTTTGTTCGGCATGGCTACCAGAGCCCACACCGAGGTGATAATCCGGCTCCTTAATCCCCAGAGTGTCAAAGAAGACCTTATCCATGGTGTAGTCATAATGCTGTCCACTGTGAACAAGCACCTCTTTCAATGGGTGCAACTTTCCAATAAGTGGGGCAAGCTTGACAAAATTGGGTCTCGCCCCAACAAGGTGCACGACTTTCATTTTTGCTAAAAATCAACTTGGGTATTTAAACCTTATTTTCCTCAAACAAGCAATCCAATTAATCCAAAAGCAGTTGTAATGGCATAGCAGATCAACACTGCCTGGGGCTCTGTAACTCTAAACAACTTGGCCACAAGGAACTTCATCGAGAGTCCATTCGGTGGGTTTATAGTGCCATCCCTGCGTAATTTAGCGAACTTCACATGGGGTTCACGGTGCATTATCATGCACCAGTATATCCACATTAAGAAATTAATGATGTGGGGTATAAGTATAATAACACCAAAGAACTCCATTCCAGCAAGCACAAGGAATGCTCCCAATCCAGCCCCTATGAGGTATGTGCCCACATTCCCCAAGAGCACCCTTGCTGGGTAAAAATTGTAAAACATCATAGCACACATTGCCCCAAGCAAAGGCAACAGATAAATAACATGGCCAAACCCACCACCCAGTGCTGCCTTGATTGAGGCAAACACAAGCATTATTATTGTCAAACCCAAACTCAGCCCATTGTAACCAGCGTACATATTCACCAGATTAGCCACAACCATAACATACAATGGCGCAAACACCAAGCCATACAACCTACCAAGCTCCACATTAAAGAAAACCAGATTAATGTCTGTGTCAGTGGTTATCAAAGCAATCGGCAAAGCAACAAAGAACAGCACAAGCACCTTGCCGTTCCTCTTAACAAACCCTAGCAGGTCATCTGCCAAGCCATACATAGCAAAGGCTGCAATAATAAAATAAAAGATATACAACGGCAGAACATTCTTTATAAAGAACTGGGCAGCCACCAAACTTAGGTACATTGAAGCAAACATAACAAGCCCACCGAGATTAACAACCTTGGGCTTACCTGGCTTGTACATATCTCTTACCATCAAGCCTCGCTTCCTTGCCTTGCGGATAAAATACGGCATTGAATAATGTACACTAAGAAAAGATATCAGAAACAACAGCACAGGCTCAATCAACTGCAAAATCATTGAACACACCCTTGACATCCACCACTTTGTCTTTGTACAGCATCAACCCATCTCGCAGCTCAGGGTAATAGTTCATCACTATTATGCCGTCCATGCTTGAAAAATCCTTTGAGTATTTAAAACCTAGCCCTCTTATCTCCTCCTCTGTAAAGAGCGGGTCATACACATACACTTCATACCCTTGTTGTTTGAGCATGGCAATTAAAGGTATGCTCCTTGAGTAAGCAACCTCCTTCACGCCCTCTCTAAAACTCAACCCCACAACCAGCACTTTGCCACCTTTAGGCACTATCTGCTGCAACCTCTTGGCATAGAAGTTGAGCATCTCATCATTCAGCTCACGAGCCAGTTTTATGAGCGGAACATTGTGTTGGTTTATCAAGAACCAAGGGTAGATTGGAATACAATGCCCGCCCACATTTCCTGGCTTATGAATGTGGCAGTACCTATGGTTGGCATACTTCCTCACCTCGTAAAAATCCACTCCCAGTTCATTGCTAACCTTATAGAGCTCATTTGCTAATGCAATGTTCACATCCCTGTAAACCCCCTCAGCCACCTTGATTAGCTCAGCAGTCCTAATACTGGAAACAAGGTGCACTGCATTGCAAAACCTCTTGTAGAGCTCAAGGGCAAGCCTCCCGCTCTCAGCATCTATACCCGCAACGACCTTAGGGAACTCGCGATAGCGGCTTATAGAGTAGCCAGTCATAATTCGCTCAGGTGAATACGCTAGGTAGTAGGGCTTGCCAGAGCTGTCCAGCCATTGCTTCACCTTGGTTTCTGTTGTGCCAGGGGGCACAGTCGTCTCTAAAACAACCAAGCTTTTGGGCTTCATCACTTCGGCTACAGCAAGAAACGCTTGCTTGAGTATAGCAAAATCCGGCTTTTTAGCATCATCAATTAGCAATGGCACAATCACTATAAAGGCATCACATTGCTTGGCATCATTGTAATCAGTTGTTGCCTTGAGGTTACTGCCTGCATGCTTCTTGAGCAACACGCCTAGCTCTTGTTCTTCTGGGATTGGGTTTATGCCCTTATTGATTTTAGCGACTCGCTCTTTTGAAATATCCACGCCAATTACCTCAAGTCCTGAGTCTGCTATAACCGCTGCCAATGGCAGTCCTGCCTTACCCAACCCCACCACAGCAATTTTCATTTTCTCACAACCTTATTCAGGTTTGAGGAGTCTATTATTGCGTGTCCCAGCTCCAATGCCTTGAGCCCGTCTTCCCCAGTTACTAAAGGCTGCTTGTCATGTAAAACACACTCAACAAAGTGCTCGAGCTCTGCCAAGAGCGGCTCCCTCTTGCGTATGTTGTAGTGCACAGTCTTTCCCACAGATACACCCCTCATTATATCAGAGTAATTGAAGTGGTTGTTCAAGAAATCATTCTCATGGAATATGAGCTCCTCCTTAAGATAATCAGCCACAAACATCCCCTTCTCGCCAGTTATGTACAACTTGCGGATTTTGGTAGGCGTCAACCAGTCGATGTTGAGATTGCATATGGTGCGGTTCTTGAATGTGAGTATAGCCACCATCAAGTCCTCATGTGCAGTGTGAATCATCTTCTCAGTCTTGGCATAAACATGCTCCACTTCAGAGTTAATCAAAAACCTGGCTATGTCCAAATCGTGTACCGCTAAGTCGATTACCACGCCAACGTCCCTTATTCTGGTGGGAAATGGGCCAACCCTCGAAACCTGGACCCTAAAGATTCGCCCAAGCTCGCCCCTATCTAAGCGCTTCTTG
>QMQS01000029.1 GCA_003650585.1 Candidatus Woesearchaeota archaeon | reverse complement strand
TCCTCATGCCTCACTATAAGCTTGTGTCTTCCGTTTAGGTTTATGGTGCCACTGTGAGTATAGCAATTGCAGAACCCATGACCCCCATAATAAGAAGCCACTATCTGTCCATCAATCTCTAACTCTACTGCATCATCACCATCAATGGCAAACTGCCATTCTCCCTCCTTACCGCGCAGAACCTGTAGCCATGTCAAAAAGTAGTAATCCACAGAATCCTCAACAGATTGAGATGGGATGTTAATGCCATCTCTCATCTCATAGGTTAAAACATTGCTGTAAACATAATCCCCCATCAATTCAGTGTGTGTATTTGGATGTCCCGAATTTCCCTCATACTTAACAAACAGGAGCTTGTCGTCTTCAATAGGCACACGCTCGTCTTCGAACTGGGGATAAGCAGCGTATATTGTTACCCCATCTGGGACTGATAGATGTAGCCCTATCCCTGCAGTCCCACTTGCATCTTCATTAACTGTGAATGAATAGGTGAACCTCTTGAAATGGGTAGATATATTTATCACCTTTGTTTCAGAAGCTATTATGTGTTGTCCTCCTACATTCGAAACCACATAGGCCTTTGAAGAAACCCCTGTGAGTGGTGTGTCTGACCTTAGGTAGAATGATAGAGTGTAACCATGTCCTGCAGAGACTGTGTAAGGATAGTAATCAAATAGGTAAGTGCTGGACTTTGCTTTGCCTTTAAACACCTTCCCCCACTCTGGGTCATCAAACTGCGAGGAGGAGTACCAATATGAGGAACCCCAGTGGCTCCACTTGCTCCAGTCTTGTGCTGCTCCACCTTCAGTGCTAATCTTGTTTGTTGTTGACTCATCCACAGCTACAGCCCCGTGGGTTAGCCCATCAGGCCTTAGTGTTACAAGTGCGCCTGAGGGGCTAAATGTTCCACTCTTACTTGTGCCCTCTGTTGATGAATCAAAATGTAGGATACCGCCCTCTGAGGAATACAGTGTGCCGTGATTCCCTTGACCTGAAATATCTTGAGTGGTGAAACCATCCCCCTCACTGAAAGGCAAATACAAAACCAAGCCGTTGTTGGTGCAGTCCCCTTGGTAGCACTGGCGTATCTCTTCTGGCGAGAGAGCACGGCTGTATATCCGCACCTCATCAATCGTGCCATTAAAAAAATTGTTTGGACCCGTTTTTCCGTCAAAGCTGTCCGCCTCAGAGCCAACTCCAATAAACCCGAACCTTGTCTTGCTTGAACCAATGGGCTCTCCAGGTGTATGCGCACCCTCGCTTTCTGCGTCAAGCTTGCCATCTACATATATTCTCTTTGTGCCACTTGCAGAATCATAAGTTCCACATACTAGATGCCAATCGTTGTCATTAACTAGGGTATTACCTTTCATGTCGTCTACCCCATCCGCAACAGTGTGAGTATCCCAACCTACATACCCTACATAACCACCAAACGTGTCATCACCTATTGAAAGTCTCCAATACTCGCTCCTGTCCCATGAAGCAACTATATTGTATCCACTATTGCCGGTTTTTGTCCAAGCACAGACAGTGGTTGCTGGGATTGCATTAGAGCCACTGTAGAACATATTAACAGCAACATAATCCTCCTTGCCGTCAAACTCCAATGCAGAACCAAGCACCTCACCATCATTGTTATTAGATGTAGCATCAACAACCTCGTTTGGATTAGTGCCATGTAGGTGCCACACAGCCACGTAATTGTTATCCCATGCTGCACTGGGTTGATACGAAGCAGTGTTTGAGCAATTGAAATACATCCAAGCTCCATCGTCTGTGGAATTCTTTAGATTTGGTATTTTAACCCATATGTAACTGTTGCCAGTCTCATTCCAAGTTTCCACCTCGTGATGGAGTGGGGTACCATCATAATCATAAAACCTGACATCATCTTTGTTGGTTAGTGAGTAGTTTATTCTGCTTGAATTAAGCACAACCAGAACAGTGAAGTTCTTTACGTTGTACTCCTTCCCTCTGTAGTTGTCAAAAACAAAATATTCTCGCCATCTGCAATTAGTATCGAACCAATCTGAAGAGGGGTTGACTGTTATGAATTCCCACACGGGTGAGCTACTTGTAGCTCCTGATGAATCAGTGGCAGTGGCATACCATTTGTAGATTTTGCCCGGATTTAGATTATACCGAGTTACACTCGCTCTGGTATCACTTGGCACATTATTCACTTCACCAATAAGCTCACCAGTTAGGGCATCATAGAACTTGACATCCAAAAGATCCCCTTCTGGTTCAGAGACTAAAACGCTCAACTCAACTTCAGAGGTTGACACTTGGGTTGTGCCTGAAGCAGGGCTTGGGTTACTGGGAGGAGATGGTGGGGGGTTACATGCTTGACATGAGCTCCCGCCACAGTCCACTCCCTCTTCATCACAATCCTGTACACCATTACTGCAGTGGTCAATCCAGGCACCATTAGAGCAAATATAAGTGTCTTGGCAAGTCCCAGCGCCATAGCAAACCCCATTGTGACTGCACTGGTTAGCATCGCAGCACCATTTGCCAGCACCGTCCCAGTCAGCATCACAGCTTCCAGAGCAGCACTCTGAATCAGCACTGCAGGCACCAGTGTTGGGAGTACAACAAGCTTGGCAATATGCCCCACCACAATCCACCCCCTCCTCATCGCAATCCTGTACGCCATTGCTGCAGTGATTAACCCAGTTGCCATTGGAGCAGACATAAGTGTTTTGGCAAGTCCCAGCACTATAGCAAGTTCCATCGTGGCTGCACTGGTTGGCATCACAGCACCAGCTACCAACGCCATCCCAATCAGCATCACAACTTCCAGAGCAACAGTCACTATCTGCAGAGCAACTTACTCCATTGTCAAAGCAGCTTGGTTGTTCTGTCCAGGTTAGCACTGCTTGGCATTCAAAACTAAACAAACACCCTGGACCTGGAGGCCATCCTACTGCACTTGTGGGCACACACCTGACATCTAAGGCATTATCTTGGGCCTCAGTGGTAACATCCCACACATGAGGATCATAATAGCTATAGCATTTGTTTGAGCAGGTACCATCACAAATCTTCCCTTTGTATACCCCATCAATGTATACACTGATTTCCTCATCAGAGGCGTCTAAATCCCCATTGGCTGAAACCTCCACTTGAGCACTTGTCACTGTGTAATCTGGCGAGATGAAATTCGTAAAAGAGATAGTACACTCGTATGGTGGTGGGTCTGGTGAGTTGTCATGGCACTTTAAGGTTTGGCTCGGGTCAAACACCAGCAAGTGCACCTGATTGTTGTCTATGTAGTTGGCTATGTTATCGTCTATTATGGCAGTGAGCACAAAGTCTGTTGTTTGGCTTTCATGCGTAGCAACCTGCTCCCATGATGATGCAAAGTTTCTAACATACGCCTCAACGCTACCTGCATCACCACTGTGTCCCTCCCAATAGAGTTCAAGTTTTGTGATGTTCTCTGTAGGTGTAGTCACGTTGAACACAAAGTGTTGATAAACATGCTCCCCTAATCCTGTTGTGGTTACCCATGAATCGTCCGAAGCAGTTAGGTTTTGGACATCAGATAGCAAGGTCTCACCTGTACCATAAACCCCTGTTGGTATATCACCAATGTTGTAGTAAGCCTTCTGCCCTGACTGTGAGAAGTTCTTCTCGGTTTTAGGTGAGGTGTAGATTGTATGCTTAGTATAAACAATAAGCTTCACATAGTCAGTTGAGAGAGAGTAGCTACACGGTGCGCAAGACCCACCACAATCCACACTCCTATTGCCGCACCACACCCCTAAGAACATAAGGTCGGTTTGATTACCATGGGTTTCTGCTGTGGTCCATGTGGTGCCAGGTAATGGCTTTATTATGAGGTTGCTCTTGCCCTCTGTGATGAACCTCACACTCCAGTTGCCATGTAAGAAAGGGTGGGAGTGAGGGTTTAGGATAGTAAGCTTTCCTACGCCTTCACCCGACACCATATACGGTGCTATGATTAAGTAGCCAAGAACTATGAATATAATCCCGAGCCATGTGTCCCCTCTTTTCATTCTAAGGTGATGTTTATCTCGTCGCATTCTCCTCCTGTGCAGTTTATAATTGCGGTGATATTCCCAGATTGGTTAATAAATATTATGTTTGCAGTGCCCCATGGCACAAACCAACTCTCTGTTCTTGCATCAACTAGCCCTTGCCTGTCTTCGCATCTTACCCTTAATGTCCATGTTCCAGAGTCGTTAATATAAACATCTGTATTGTTGTAGTACCAAACACCCCCATCCAATCTTGTTGAGTTTGGCACATCAAAGTATGTGTAGTCATCATCCTCATTCCTCAACCTAAACCCTGCAGCAATAATCTTGTCATAGCCATCTGTGTGTTCGCACACTGCCCTTGTGCCTAGTATGGTGGTATGCCACTGGGCGCTATCGCACTGTGTCCAGTTATTCTTGGTATTAATCTCACACTCTATCACCCCAACACTGGGCTTACCACTTGGCTTTAACCCTACTGTGCCAGAGCCCTTTTCTGCACTAAACCCAACATAGTGCCTTGCATCTAGTTTGAATCCATAAAACTTGGTGTTCGGAGTATGAGTCGTGATATTCTCTAATTCGTAGAGTGTTTTGTTTACACCATACGGGGCACACTTCCCCACAGTATAAAAGCAGAAGTCAATATATGTCCTATTGTACTCTCTAGTAAAGTTGAGGTAATAAGGGTTCACTGCTGACTCGATACCACAACAGCGAGATGATAGATTGTATTGCCCTGTGAGTCTCATGAGATAACTGGGACCATAGGGCTGTCGCATATAATCAATATTATCAATGAATTTGAAAAGCGATGTCCAGTTCTTTGCATAATCTACCTCATACTCTGCAAACTCTATTGGTATTGCTCTGCCTTCCCACTTGAACCATAGTGGGTCGTATAAACCCTCTATCGGCACCTTAACACTCCATGTTTTTTTCACATTCCAGGTGGCAGTGCCAGCCAATACAGTATACCTTAGGGTAAGGTTTACGATTACATTAAAAGCTCCAGAGGCGTTTGACTGAAACACAACCACATTGGAGTTTGTTGTGTTGAACCTGGTTATAATACTCAAGCCTTCCCATGCGGCTTCTTCGAGCCGCCTGAGATTATCAACGAGGGTGTAGTTCTCCATAATCTTTATTCCTATCTCCTCATCTATAGGCTTGCCACTAATATTGCCAGTGATAAGCACCTCTTTGAAGACATCGTTTAGTTCCGAAGGGTCAATGGGATCTTTTGTTGTATTAATATACAATGCTAAGGCATTCAGTGCCCTATAGCTAGACACCTTGAGTAACCTTTCAATAAACCCCTCATTAATATTCTTCACGAGAGCATTGGCAACCTCT
The DNA here is from genome assembly GCA_003650585.1 of Candidatus Woesearchaeota archaeon. Classification (GTDB taxonomy): domain Archaea; phylum Nanobdellota; class Nanobdellia; order Woesearchaeales; family B29-G15; genus B29-G15. The sequence continues at coordinate 5,265 of QMQS01000029.1, read as the reverse complement.
ACACGGGATGCCTCTGCATCAAATCTTCCTGAAGCTATTTCAGTTGGCTTTGATTTGAATGCAAGTAGCATTATACTCACAATAAGCAGAGATATTGCAGTATAGAATACTCCCCTCTTTCCCAATCTCAAGTTTATTTCCATACTCTTACCTCTATCTGATATGGACCCCAGAGTGTGGTGGTGTTGTATATGCCAACAGCAGGTGTGCTTGAAGAGATAAGGAGTAATGCATCTGATGTGTAGTCCCCCCTAATATAAACTGGCTCCTCGTTCACATAGAAACCAATTCCGTAGTCCTCTTCTACGAGACTATCTATGAGATACTCTAGCATGTTCTGAAGTTGCTTTGTGTAGTTTATTGGTGTGTTCCCTGTGAGCTTTGCTTTGAAATAGAATTCACCAATTTGTTCCATCAATGTGTTCTTCTTGTTGGTTACATACCCCTGATTAATCAGCCACTCTATGTAGGGTTCATTGAGGTCTTCCAATGCCGTTTCTGTAAACAGGTTAATTGTGTCATGGGCATAAGCATAACTCTGCTCTGGCGACGGAGCGAAGGGGTTATAACTATAAATGACCAACATCCCTACAAGTATTATTCCAATCGCAAGAAATGCGTCCAACGTGAAAAAATAGCCCCTTGCCATTTCGCCTCTTTTTTCCTTTATCTGTTTACACTAATATATAATATTTTTGCTAACCGAAAAAGTAATATAAGTATGTTCACCCTAGTATTTACTATGCTTGAGGTCAAACCAGGGTTTAGGGAGAGGTATGTAAAGCTCATAGGGGAGCAAGGTTACAGGGTGTTTATGGAATACAACAGTAGGGAGTTAAGACGCAGCATTAGAGTAAACACACTCAAGATTTCTATTGCAGAATGTAAGCGAAGATTAGAGAGAGACTGGGTGCTTACCCAAATACCCTGGTGCAGTGAGGGCTTTTGGGTAGAGCACAAAAAGGGTGAAAGGAAAGATATAGGCAACACTCCTGAGTACCAGCTTGGTTATTACTATGTTCAAGAGGCTGCTTCCATGATACCACCCGTGGTGCTACAACCTCAACCAGGTGAGCTAGTTTTGGATATGTGTGCTGCTCCTGGTTCAAAGGCAACCCAATTGGCCCAGATGATGCAAAATCAAGGGTTGCTGGTAGCAAATGATTACAAAGGAAGGAGATTGGCACCATTAGGAATAAACTTACAGAGGTGTGGGGTAGCAATTGCCGTGGTAACTCTTATGCGAGCCCAGAGAATAAGGCTTAGTGGGTTTGACAGGGTGCTGCTTGATGCTCCCTGTTCTGGTACAGGTGCAATCCGGAAATCATTAAAGACACTTATCTCTTGGAACCCCAAGAGCATCAAACACCTCGCTGGAATTCAAAGGGGTTTGATAGCAACCGCTTACAAGCTACTGAAGCCAGGAGGGGTGTTGGTTTACTCCACCTGTTCTCTTGAGCCCGAAGAGAACGAAGAAGTGGTGGATTATCTACTGAAAAAATTTGCTTCTGCTAAACTTTTACCGATTGAATTGAATATTAAGCGTTCTCCTCCGATATTAGAGTTTGAGGGTAAGTGCTATAGCAAAGCAATAGAGAATTGCTTGAGGATATGGCCCCAAGACAACGATACCGAAGGATTTTTCATTGCGAAGATATTGAAAACTAAATAGCGATTACAAAAACAGTCTTAATCTAAGGGATAAATACACCAAATAGCCAATTATAAGGGTGATTGCTTGGGGCTTGCTAAGATACTTCCCTTTCCAAAAGAGGAAGAACCCTAGAAGACTAATGCCAAACCAGAAGGGTATATCGAACCAAACTAAGGCATTACCGATGGGATATCCAGAAATGGCTGCCCCCAAGCCCAAAGCCATTAAAGGGTTTGTGATATTACTGCCGACAAGTGTGCCAAGTGAAAGCCCAGCAGATTTTTTGATTACTGCTGTGAGTGAGGTGGTTAATTCGGGGAGGGCTGTTGCAACACCCACAATTAAGGTTCCAATGAGCGAGCCAGACACGTTGTATGTTTCAGAAAAGAAGACAGCTTGCTTTAGGATATGATTTGCTCCGTAAACAAGCATTACAAACCCCACAGCCACAAGCAAACACTCTTTGAGCAAACCCTTCTTCTTTGATCTTAGACTGAACTTTTCGATGATCTTTTCATGTCTGTTTTGGTAAAAGAGGTACCCCATGTATAGTAAGAAAAGGGTTACACCTTCAACCCTGCTGATGTACATGCCTGTGTAGGCAAATCCCCAAAGTAGCATAATGGCAAATAGCATGAAAACATAGTCTATCTTGAGAAACCTCTTGTTGCAGATGAGTAGCCCAAACAGCCCTACAACACCTGTGATTAGGGTTATTTGGATTATGTTTGAGCCCACATTTGTACCAATAGCCACACCTGCAAGTGTTGCAGGTGGCCCAATCCCCTTAAGTATGTCAATGCTTGCCACAACATGTTCTGTAATCTCTGGGAGAGAGGTTAGAATAGAGAGCAGGGTTAAACCCACAAAGAATTCCGAGAGCCCGAGTCTCAAGGCTATATTCTTTGCACCCCTTATTACCAGTTCAGCTCCGAGTAGCAACCCAGCGAGTGCAATTACACCAAGTAGGATATGAATCACTAGCGGGGTTATCATGGCAAACTAACTCATATGCTTGGTTAATAAATCTTGTGGTGAGTGCGCCCAAAACCTTTAAAAACTGTACGAAATTCCATCAAGGATGCGGGGCTGTGGGGTAGCTTGGCTAGCCTTACTGGTTTGGGACCAGTCGACCCCGGTTCAAATCCGGGCAGCCCCATAGAAAGATTTTTAAGGATTGACAAAATTGAGGTTTGTGGAGGTATGTGTGAATGAAACACGAGGGGGCTGTTAGGAGGTTTGGACCCAGGTATGGGCTCCGGGTGAAAAAGAGACTATCTAAGATAGAAGCAATGAAGAAAGCAGAGAAAGAATGCCCTTTCTGCGGATACAAGGCAGTAAAATGGCTTGCCGTAGGCATATGGTATTGCAAAAAGTGTAAAAGGAAGTTTACTGGCAAGGCATATACTATAGTGAAAAAGCCAAAGGTTATTGAGAAGCCAAGCGAAGAAGAACAAGAGAGCAAAGAGGTTAAAGCAGAAAGTAATCAGGCAGCTCAAGAGGCAGCGTGAAAATGGTAAGATACAAATGCTTCAACTGTAACGAAGAGGTTTCAATTGAATATGTTCGTAAAAGAATTAGGTGCCCCTATTGCGGAAGTAAGATTATTTACAAAGCGAGGGAAAGGGTGACCCATGTTAAGGCACGATGAGTTACACCTGTGAGATTCAGGTGGGGTGCAACTCAGAAGAGCTTTATCCCCTACTTCGATTGGAACAATACTCAAACCCCCGCTCCAAGCTTGTCGTGGAAGCACACACAGGTAGTGTGGTACTGAAGGTGGCTGCGAGGGACGCAGTCGCACTTAGAGCTTCCCTCAACTCCATTACAAAACTCCTAAGAGTTTGGGAGATTGCTACAGAGGTTATTAAAAAAAATGGAACTATCTCAAAACACACAGGAAAAGATTAAGAAATTGCAAGAGTATGAGCACAAGATACAAGCCCTTAATCTGCAGCGCCAAAGGCTTGATGCCCAGATTTCTGAGATTGATTCAGCACTCAATGCCTTGGGAGATAAGAACTCTGGAGAGGCGTATAAGATTATAGGTAATGTCATGGTCTCTGCCAGTAGGGATAAACTGCAGGAGGAGCTTAAAGAGAAGAAGAAAAAGGTCGAACTTAGGATTAAGTCCATAGAGAAACAGCAGGAGCAATTGAAGCAAGTGGCAGAGGCAATACAGAAAGAGGTACTCAAGCAAATTGGACGGAAGGAGTGATTAAGATGGCAGAAACTGCTCTTGATGCAATTCATCAGATTATTTCCGAACTAAAGGAGGACCGTGCAATCCCAAGGAATGTGATTGCGCGCTTGGAACACATGGAAGAGATATTCCAAAACGATGAAGAGGATCTATATATTAAGGTAGATAAAGCACTTCAAATAATAGATGAAATCATAGAGGATACAAACCTTCAACCCTTTATTAGGACAAAACTGCTGAACATATGCTCACTCCTTGAGAGCATATAATTATCTTCTAACCCTGAGCACCTTTTTGAGCATTGTTGAGTTAGGTACAACTAGAAAATCCTTGTCAGGTGTCTGTAGTCGTGTTTCAAGCAAATCCACCTCGATTACCTTGGCTTTCACATTGTCAAACTCTATCTGGTCTCCTGGCTTGTAGTGGGCTAGATGCAACAAGTAAACACCTGCTATTATGTTGGGTACAAAGTCCTTTAAAGCAATAAAGATTGATATGCACACTATGATTATAATTGTGAGTGTAACCCCGTGAAGTAGTTTTGAGGTGGCTCCTATCTGGTTGAGTGCCATAACCACAGTGATAAAATAAATGAAATAGATTATTAGGCTTGATAGTATCTCCTCTGCAGAAAGTCTTAACCCAATGGATTTTGTGATGATCTGGTTAAGATTGACCTCTCTCAAAAGCCTCTTACTCAATACACCCACTAGTCTGGCTGTGATAAACCCAGTGAAGAGTATTACCAATGCCGCGATGTAGTTTACCACAGTGGGAGACATTACTGAGTTCAATGCCCCAACCATAGCGTTGAAGAGTGTCATTTGCTTAGTGCACATTACCCTATTTAAAAATCTTGCCCCATATTAGGAGGGTGGTACAACACCGAACTCACACTCATTACAAGTCCAATCGAGGTAAACCCAGTTGTCTTGCTTTTTATATCTCTTGAGCGCCTCTGGTAACCAAGCTCTCAGCAATACATGGTTTGGTTTGTACACAAACTCGGTTCTAATCCCAATTGAACCCAGTAGGGAAGCGAGCAACACCGCTCCATCATCACAATCACCACCACCAGTGGCGAGGGTAAGCTCAGGCACCTGGATGAACTCTACACGCAATGGGTCATTAAGATACTCGATGTTGTCTCGCACAAAGTTGTAGAGTGCTTTAGCATAACAAATTCTGCCCCCAGTTTTGCAACTCTCTGTGGCAATATAATTCGCAATTGCTTTTATCTTGGGATTGTCAATTTGGACTGCAGAGTCAATTTGCTTATAAGCAAGGGTTTGGTTGAAGTCTGTGTTCAATTGGAAAACCGATCTGATTGTGGCTAATCCAGGTACACTTTTTGGGGTGGGGTCGGATTTTACTGTCAACTTTGGCACAGCATAGACCACTATTAATA
>QMQS01000028.1 GCA_003650585.1 Candidatus Woesearchaeota archaeon | reverse complement strand
GCTAAAGGAGTAGCGCCTCTGTCTAAATTTAAAAGCAAAGGGCTTGCGGTTAACTGATGCTAACTCCTAAACTATTTTATCTTCAATTATCTGATTCAAATCATGTCTCATACCCAACAATGCAGTTTCTTTTAAATTCACAATAAAATTCTCAAAATTAGTAACAAAAACCTTAGCATCTCTCAACATTTCTTTGACATCCTTTTTAGATACAATCTTCAGGTAGTATTGGGCATCAATTCGTTTCTTCCTGTGTTGTTCTATTGTTTTAACCCACTCTTCTCCTAACAGATACTTAGTAAGCAGAATAGAACAGAAATGATTCTCACACTTCACCCCCTACCTTTGCAAGAAAAGAATAGAGTGCATAATATTCTGCGTAATAAACCATTACAGTAGACCATAGCAGGTCATTCTGTCGTAGCATTATTTCAGCACTTCTCAAACTTGATTTTGCCAATTTTAAATAAGAATTGCTTATCACCTCACTTGATCTCTTATCCTAATTCCATCCTTTATCTTAAAACACGATCTAAGTTTTCTCATAGTAAGCCCAGAATAATTCTATAAAATATGAATGATTAGTTAATACAATGTGATTCTTCAGAAGCTCCTTAATCAAAGGCTCCTTTAGTCTCAAAGCCCTTTCAAATTGCTTTTCTGTAAGCTCAATCTTGTGTAGCTTATAGGGTAAAAGATGAAAAGGCAATTCCGCCTTACCAACTACCAATAAATCCAAATCGCTCTCATCCCCTGCCTCAAACCTAGCGAAAGAACCAAAAACAATAATGCTTGGCTTTACCTCTTCTTTTAAAAAAGAGCCAAATGGTTTGTATTCCTCGATAAAATTAATAGTCTTCCAAATTTCTGTTAAAATGAGATGAAACTTTGTCTTAATGTTGCCCAGATTTAAGAAGAAGTATTTATTTTTTCCCTCTTGCTTTGACTTTATCACACCTGCCTTTTCAAGGGTTTTAAGCGTCCTTTGAGTTGTTCTTAAGGACAATCCTGTTTGTTTTGAAATCTCTCTTAAATAATATCTCCCCTTAAAGTCCCCGAGATAAAGCGCCAATATTTTGTATTCTTTTTGATACATATGTTTCTAATATGATACATTATATTAAAAACTTTCGTTAATCTGCTTCTTGTGATTTTAGAAAATTAGCGCCTCGGCCCAGATTTGAACTGGGGACCTGTCGGTTAACAGCCGACCGCTCCAACCGGACTAAGCTACCGAGGCACACGCCAGAGTACTTTATAGGTATTTATAAGGGTTTCGGATTGACGATTACACAAGCTTTAAAAAGACTGAATGGCTTAATCTGTATGTGGAATTCGTAGACAAACACACAATTAGGGTTGAGAAAGAGTTAAATAGCTTGGATAGGCTAGTCATTGATTTCTGCAATGTCTTAAGCAATTTCACAACATATGTTATAGTCAGCGGTTATGTTGCAATTTTATTTGGTAGATCCAGGATGTCCGAAGACATTGACATAATAATAGATCCAATAAATGACACTACAATAAAAAGACTGAATAGTGAGCTCCAAAAGCATGGATTTTACTCGATTAACGCAGATAAAATAAAAACAATCTGCTCTCTGTTGAATGAAAGCTATAGCGTAAGGTTCGCAAGGAAAGCAACAATAATTCCAAATATTGAACTCAAATTTGCAAAGAACCCCTTTGAAGAGCTTGCACTTCGAGAGAGGCTAAAGGTGATGCTCCCATATGCAAACATATTTGTCTCACCAATCGAATTACAGATAGCTTTTAAGAGAGTAGTACTTGGTTCAGATAAGGACAAGGAGGATGCATTGCATCTTGAGATTGTTTTTCAAGACTTAATCGATAGAAAACTCCTTAAGCAACTGGAAAATGAACTTGAAAGAGATTATTAAAAAGAATAAGCAAAGTCGGTTATGGATGGTCCGGTTTTGGGCAGAGTATGTTAGAACACACCCAGATAAGGATTGGTCAAAACAGCAGAATAAACTAATTCCATAAACTTTATATAATCAATTCTGGAAATAGAGATTGATGAAAAAAAAGGTGCTACTGCTTATTGTTGGGTTTATAATCACTCTTAAAATACTCTCAGCCGCCTCTACAAGCAGCACCAATTACAAAGCCCAGATTGTGGTAGCAAGTGGAGGGGGCAAAACAAACTCCTCGCTTTATAACCTATTCTCAGTCATAGGGCAGCCAATTGTGGGCAAAACAAACTCCTCGCTTTACAATGCTTGGTTGGGTTTCTTTTATGGCAGATTTTATTTGCTTAATACCGCCCCAACAACACCCACGCTTAGCTCACCCAAAAATAACACGAGGCAGATTGGCAACCTAGCAAATCTAACATATTCCTCAACAGATTCAGATGGTGACACAATAACTTACTATGTTTATGGAGACACCAGCACTGACCCAAGCACAAACATCTACACTGGTACAAACCAGTATTATGAGTGGGCTACCACTGATGGGCAAACATACTATTGGAAGGTTAGGGCAACAGACGGTAAGGACTGGTCTGGTTATTCTGAAATATGGAAATTCACTGAGAACACCAAACCAACCCATGACAGCCCAGTCATAAGTCCAAGCAGCCCAGCAACAACTGATAACCTAACATGTACCCCACAGAATGGTAACGATGCTGAGGGTGACCCAATAACATATGTGCATAACTGGAAAAAGAACGGTGTGAGTATAACTGTGTTGAACATGCCTTTTGACTTCAACGCTTCAATAAAAAATAGACCTATAAAGGATTACTCTGGACATGAGAACAATGGCACCAACAGTGGTGCAAAATGGGTTAGCAATGGCAAGGTGGGTGGAGCATATGAATTTAATGGTAGTCAAGATTACATAAACATAACTCATGATACATCTCTTAGTTTCTCTAGCAGTGACAATTTTGCAGTCGCTGTATGGTTCAAGACTGACGAGCCAAGTGATACAAGCCAATTTGTTATTTCTAAAGGTGCTGGTGTAACTAGTTATAATTATAAAATTGAATTGGCAGCTAGTGGCATTCAATTCATTATATCAAACTCTACAGGACAGCAAGCAGTTTCTACATCTGTAACCCCAGCCCAAAACCAATGGTACCATGCTGTATTGGTGTATAATGGCTCTCACATGTTAGCGTATGTCAATGGTACATATAAAGGCAACAAACAAATCTCTGAGGTTGTTACAAACACCGACCCAGTATCAATAGGGAGGTACCAGGGGGGAGGTGATTATTATTTCAACGGCACGATTGATGAGATCAAGGTTTTCAATAGCTCTCTTTCAGCTGAGCAGATCTATCAGATTTACCAAGAAGAGTTGAACCAGTTAACAACATCAAAGATTGTGAGCAATGAAACCACAAAAGGTGACACCTGGCTCTGTGAGGTAACACCAGTGGATGGGTATGAAGCAGGATTAACAAAATCTGATTCAGTCACTATTGGCAACTCACCCCCACCAAAAGTTACTCTTGTCTCTCCAGAGAATGACACCACCACTTACAACCGCTCACAATTGTTCAATTGGAGTGCAGTAACAGATCCTGATGGTGACCCTGTTACTTACAACATAGCCATCGCCACTGACTCTAGCTTCAACAATGTGGCATATAATGATAGTGGTCTAAGTGCCACAAACTACACACCAAGCTCATTACTGGACGTCGACACAATTTATTGGTGGAAGGTTAGAGCATATGATGGCTCGCTTTATGGTGAGTACAGTGATGTGTGGAATGTTAGCGTACTCTCACTCATCTCAATAGCCCTCACTGTGTCGAATGTTGACTTCAGGGAGCTGCAACCCGAGCAATGGAATGACACCACAGATAATTCCCCGCCACCACTGAGAGTTGTAAACAATGGTAATGTGTTCGTTAACATAAGTATAAAAGCCAATGACACTTTGTTTGAGAATGCTAATTTGGGTGAGAAATACTTCCAAACCAAAGCAGACGAATATGAGTCGGGTTGCTATGACCCGACACAAACACAGACAGATTGGATGAACCTAACAGACACACTCCAAAAACTCATAGTAGACCTTGATTTCAATAACAGCAAGGATGAAGCAGAGATAGAGATAAGGGTAGAGGTTCCATACAAAGAGCCTACGAAGAAACCAAGGGCAAATCTAACAATACAAGCAGAATGAGAATAAGATTGATGCTGTGGATGGCCGTAATGGTTTTGCTAAGCCACTATGCCTTTGGCTTGGGTATAGCGCCTGCTGTTACAAACATACCCTTTAAGCCATATCTTGATAAGAATTTCTCAATAAGACTAGTGAACGACGAGGGCTTGGCTGCCAATTTGAGTGTGGGTGTGCGGGGCGAACTCGCTCAATACATCACTCTCTTCAATACCTCACCAAGCCTCACCCCAAACAAAGAGCATACAATGGTAAAGTTCAACATCAAATTGCCTGCTATTATGGATGTGGGAAGGCAGCTAGGTTATATAATTGTCAGTAGAAGTTTACCACGCGGAGGAATAAGCACGAATATCGCAATTAACCATAAAGTTGTTGTGGAGGTACCGCCAGAATATGGTAGGATAACTGCGAGGTTGAATGCCACTCTCGGCTTGCTATTCGTTAGATTAAAGAACCCAAAACCAGAGCATGCAGTTGTTGATTTCGCACTCCAACTACTTGAGGATAACAAGAGTGTGTTTGAGCACTATCAGAAAGGGATTAGCTTGGCACCATTTTCTGATAAATTGCTCAAATTAAGCCTGGGTTTTGAGAGAGAAGGTGAGTTTTTGGCAAACTACTCAATAAAACAAAACACCACCAGTTTGGAAGAAACTAAAATAGTAAATATTGGGAAGCCCAGACCCAAGATTGAGGTAATCACTGGAGAGCTAAGAGCGGGTGTGGTTAACCCTGTTGGCTTGGTAGTGACAAACAACTGGAACAAGGATTTTAGGTGTAATGTAATAATGAGGGTTTTAAAGGACAGCAAGAGAGTGTTAGAGGTGAAGAGTGAGGATTTCACTTTGGAGCGCTATGGTAAGCACAGTTTGAATCTATACCTAGATGCAATAGGGCTTAACGAGGGGGATTACAAGCTTATAATTGAACTTCACTTCGGGGACAAGAAAGTGGTTTTAACCAGAGCAATCTCATTGAAAGCACCAAGCATAAGCCCAGCAGCTGTACCAAGCAAACCCAATTGGGGTGCAATCATAGCAGGGCTTGCTTTGCTTGTTTTGAGCTGCATTGCTGTACTCCTTGTTGTTAAAAAGAGGAGATAAAAATATAAAGCATAGAGGATTCATGTGAGGCATGGAAATAGAAAAACTAATACCGGACACATCTGTCATAATTGAAGGGTTAGTATCACAAAAGATTGCATCAAAGAAATTTAAGGTAAAGAGTATTTTACTCCATGAGGCAGTTATTGCCGAGTTGGAACACCAATCAAACAAGAACCGTGCCATTGGCTTTCTTGGCTTGGATGAGATTAACAGACTCAAAGAGTTATCTGAAAAGCAGGGGTTTGAGATACAAATCCGTGGTAGAAGACCTACCCAACACGAGATAAAGTATGCCTCTTTGGGAGAGATTGATTCATTGATAAGGGAACTTGCGTATGATGAGGGTGGCACGCTATTCACAGCAGATAGTGTCCAAGCAAGAGTTGCCGAGATATTGGGTATCAATGTAATTTTTGAAGAGATTCGTTTAAAGAAAAAATCATTGAAATTCGAGAGGTTCTTTGATGCTAGTACAATGTCTGTCCATCTCAGAGAAAATGTTGAACCCTATGCAAAACGTGGCTTGCCAGGTAACTGGGAGTTCGTTAAACTGCGCAAAAAGAAGCTTGATAGAGAAGAGATATCTGAGATGGCGAAGGAGATAGTGGATGAAGCAACCGTAAGGACAGATGGGTTTGTTGAGATTGAGAGGAAGGGCTCCACTATTGTCCAATTGGGAAAGTATAGGATTGTCATAACAAGGCCACCATTCTCGGATGGGTGGGAGATAACCGCAGTTAAACCAATAAAGATACTCAGGTTAGAGGATTACCGGCTGACAGACAGGTTGCAGAGGAGGTTGAGCGAGCAGGCAGAGGGTATACTCATTGCAGGTGCACCAGGTATGGGTAAGAGCACCTTTGCCCAAGCCCTTGCCACATTCTACGCAGAGAAAGGCAAGATAGTTAAGACAGTTGAAGCACCACGTGACTTAACCCTTGGCGATAACATAACCCAGTATGCAGTCTCACATGGTACCGCCCAAGAGATTCATGACATCCTTCTGCTTAGCAGACCCGATTATACAATATTTGATGAGATGAGGAACACCTCTGACTTTAAACTCTTTGCAGATTTGAGGCTTGCGGGTATAGGGCTGGCTGGTGTGGTGCACGCAACCACACCCATAGATGCAATCCAGAGGTTCGTTGGTAGAATCGAGCTTGGAGTGATACCCCAAATAATTGACACTGTTATTTTCATCAAGAACGGTGAGGTGCACAAAGTGCTGAGTTTGGAGATGACAGTGAAGGTTCCAACAGGAATGACAGAAGCAGACCTAGCACGACCTGTAGTGGTTGTGCGAGAGTTTGAAACAGGTAAGATAGAGTACGAACTCTATAGCTACGGGGAAGAAACAGTTGTAATCCCAATAGGTGGTAAAGTTGCCTTAACCCCTGCTGGTAAACTTGCCATCAAATCAGTTAAGGCTGCTTTGAAAGAGTATTCAAAGAATGTCAAGGTTGATATGATTTCAGACAATAAATGCATAGTATATGTTCCTGCAAAGAAGATTTCAAAATTGATTGGCAAGAATGGTAAGAACATAGAGCGGCTTGAGAGGAGGCTAGGGATTAGTATAGATGTGCAAGAGTTGCCAACAAAGTATAGCCACAAGAGCGAGCTCAAATCACTAAACTTTGACCTAAATATAAATGACAAACGCTTGATATTCAAACTCGGAGGCAAATACGCCAACAAGGATTTGGATATATATATTGATGATACATTTTTGTTCTCAGCAAAGGTTGGCAAGGACGGTAAGATTAAACTCAACAGGAAGTCTGACCTGGCTGAGGCAATAGTTGATGCCATAAACTCTGCTCAGGAGATAAACCTAGTAGAGAAGTGACTCAAAAACATTTAAAATAAGCAATCCCCTAAGGGAGAACAAAATGCTGGATATAAATCTGTTCAGAGAGAACCCAAAACTCATTAGGGAGAGTATTAAGAAGAGGTACATGCATGATACTCTGCCTTTGGTGGATGAGGTAATTAAACTTGACAAGGAATGGCGACAGCTCAAGCAAGAGGCAGACGAACTAAAGCATCACCGCAATGAGATCTCTAGAGAGATAGCCAAAGCAAAAAAAGAGGGCAAGAGTGTAGATAAGTTGCTGAAAGAGGCATCAAAGATACCAAAGAGGATTGCCCTCCTTGATAACAAAATACGAGCATTGCAAGAAGAGATACGCAAGCGCTTAATGAGGATACCAAACCTCATAGATGACTCTGTACCTATTGGTGAGGGGGAGGAGAGCAATGAAGTTGTTAAAACAGTGGGAAAACCCACTGAAAAGGGGGACTGGCTCAAGCACCACGGTCAGCTTGCAGAGCAACTGGGTATTGCTGATTTCTCACGCTCAACAAAGATATCTGGGGCTGGGTTCTACTTTCTTAAGGGCCCCCTGGCATTATTGAACATGGCTTTGATCAGGTTTGCAATAGACTTCCTAATCAAGCGTGGTTTTGTCTACACAGAACCACCGTTAATGATGCGTCGTGCCCCTTATGAGGGGGTTGTAAGCTTAGATGACTTTGAGACAATGATGTACAAGATTGAGGGTGAGGATGCATTCCTGATTGCCACGAGCGAGCACCCACTTGTTGCCCAATTCATGAACGAGGTGTTGCAAGAGAAGCAACTCCCCATAAAACTTGTTGGCTATAGTATGTGTTTTAGAAAAGAGATTGGTTCGCATGGGGTTGATACAAAAGGGTTATTTAGAACCCACCAATTCAACAAGGTTGAGCAGATTGTGATTTGCAAGCCAGAGCAATCATGGAAATTCTTTAAAGAGATACAGGAAAACTCAGAAGAGATGTTCAAGCAACTGGGGATTCCGTTTAGGGTTGTTAACACAGCTTCAGGAGAGTTGAGTATAATAGCGGCGAAGCGATTTGATATAGAAGCCTGGATGCCTCGCCAGAAAACCTACAGAGAGGTCACCTCATGCTCCAATTGCCTGGATTACCAAGCAAGACGGCTAAACATAAGGTATTTCGACAAGGAGGGTAAGAGGGTGTTCCCGCACACTCTCAACAACACAGGTATAGCCACCTCAAGGGCAATGGTGGCAATACTAGAGAATTATCAAAACAGGGATGGTAGCGTCACAATTCCAAAGGTCTTGCAAAAGTATATGCATGGGTTAAAGGTTATTAAAAATGGGGCTCTTCAGAGACATTCTGGGTGATGAGGAATCTCTGTTCAGGAACCCAATAGCACTTGATTTTGATTTTGTGCCAAAGGTGGTGCCTTATAGGGAGAACGAGCAGAGGTACATAGCCACAAGCATAAAGCCACTACTCCAAAATATGAATGGTAAGAATATTCTAATTTATGGTAAGCCAGGGGTGGGAAAAACTGTTGCTGTTAAGCATTTGTTCAAGGAGTTGGAAGAAGAGACTAGCCAAGTGTTGCCTGTTTACATAAACTGCTGGCAGAAGAACACCACATACAAGATTATGGTGGGCATCTGTGACTTCATTGGCTACAAGTTCACCCACAACAAGAATACTGAGGAACTGTTTGCAATAATCAAGCGCAACCTCAACAGGGGCTCAGCTGTTTTCGCCTTTGACGAGATTGATAAGGTGGAGGACTTTGATTTTCTTTATCACATACTTGAGGGAATCTATCGCAAGTCCATTTTGCTAATCACCAATTTCAAGGAATGGTTGCTCAAGTTGGATGAAAGGATTCGCTCCAGGTTGACCCTACAGATGCTGGAATTCCGAGAGTACAATTTTGAGGAGACCAAAGGCATTTTGCTCAAGAGATTGGATGCTGCCTTTGTGCCAGGGGTTTGGGATGACGATGCATTCCTGCTGGTGGCAAAGAAGGCATACCAAGCTAAAGATATTAGGGTTGGGCTACACCTGCTCAGAGAGGCAGCAAACCTTGCAGAAGCAGAGGCAAAACGCAAAGTGCTGCCTAATCATGTTCAGAAAGCAATCTCTAACTTGGATGAGTTTAGTGTTAAAAGCTCAACTGCTTTGGATGATGAGGAGCGTATGATACTTGAGATTGTAAAAGAGAACTCAGGAAAAAGAATCGGGGACCTGTTTGAGATATACAAATCAAAGAATGGTAGTGGGGTGTATAAAACATTTCAGAGAAGGATTGAAAAACTAGCAAAGAATGGGTTTGTGGGTGTTGAAAAGATAAAGGGCGGCACTCAGGGCACAACCACAATAGTTCATTACAAAAGCAAGGAGAAAAAGCTCACCGAGTTCTAATACCTTATCTCAAAACCAGAAAGCTCTTCATCCAGAGTCGATTCCTCTACCTCAATTGAATCAACCCTGGCTGCTTCTGGTCCCTCCCTACAAAACTCCACCAATTGCTGAAGTTTTGTGTCCATGCCTTCTGCAACAACCTCAACTGAGCCATCTGGTAGGTTTCTGACAAACCCACGCAATCCTAGTTGCCTTGCCAATCTGTAGGTATGGTAACGGAAGAACACGCCTTGTACATACCCACGCACAATTATCCTAACCCGTTTCATAGCTCTATCACTTTATAAACCGCTGCCTTTTCCAAGCGATTCATTATTGCCCTACCAATGCCTGCTGCTTTTACCCCTGCCACGAGGATTATATCAACTTGCTCCTCATCAAATTTTCTTAAAGCTTTAAAGAGGATATTGGCAAACCTCAGTTTATCACCGTCACAGGTTATGGTTACATTTGCTCCATACCTACCTGAAAAGGGAGCCAGAACACCAACACGTAGCCCTTGTAAACGAAACTGGTGCACAAGCTCTTTTATAGCATTCGAGATTTTTTCCTTTGCCCCTTTTAAGACTATGAGCTTTGCCTTGGGTGCATAGTGCCTATACTTCATCCCTGGGGATTCAGGGATTTCATCTGCCTCCATTTCCATATCCTTTAATTTAGGATGCAATCTTACCTGGGTATGCTGGCTCAGGCTCTCCAATGAGACTCCTCCGGGTCTAAGAATAGTGAATGGTGACTTGGTGATGTCCAACACTGTTGACTCAACACCAATATCTGTACTGCCACTATCTATTATCACCTCGACCCTGCCATTGAGGTCCTCGATGACATGCTCAGCAGTGGTTGGCGATGGTCTCCCTGAGAGGTTTGCAGATGGAGCTGCCACAGGAACCCCTGCCTCATCAATAAGGGCTAATGCAACAGGATGGCTTGGCATTCTAACTGCCACTGTCGGTAACCCAGCAGTTACCTCATCAGGCACTTTTTGGGCTTTCCTGAAGATGAGCGTGAGTGGTCCTGGCCAGTAGCGTCTCATAAGGGGCTTAGCACTCTGAGGTATGCCTTTAACAATATCCCTCAATTGTTTGAGGTTGGATACATGAACTATAATTGGGTTATCAGATGGGCGCCCCTTTGCTTTGAATATCTTCGCGACTGCCTTTGCGTCTAAGGCATTGGCACCAAGCCCATACACGGTTTCGGTCGGGAAAGCAACCAATCCGCCTCCTCTGAGAACTTTGGCTGCCCTTTTTATAAGTTGTAGGTC